>JALOLN010000236.1 GCA_025455945.1 Actinomycetes bacterium | reverse complement strand
GCGGGGGTCAGCCGGGTGCCGGTCCCCAGGCCGACGGCGGTGCCGCCGACGAGCCCGAACGGGACGTCGGCGCCGAGGCCCGCGGCGGTCTCCAGCAGCTCGGCGCGGTCCAGCCGGCTGCCCCACACGGCGTCGCAGGCCAGCAGCGCGCCCGCGGCGTCCGCGCTGCCCCCGGCCATGCCGCCGGCGACGGGAATCCCCTTGCGCAGGTGCAGGCGGACGTCGGGGGCCACCCCGAGCCGCTCGGCCAGGGCGGTCGCTGCCCGGGCGGCCAGGTTCGTGCCGTCCACCGGCAGCGTCCGGCTGCCCTCGCCCTCGACCGTCAGGACGACACCCGAGCCGGGGTCCGCCGGGGTCGCCTCGACCTCGTCGTACAGGCTGACCGCGTGGAAGACCGTGACGAGGTCGTGGTAGCCGTCGGGGCGCAGCGCGCCCACGGCGAGCTGGAGGTTGACCTTCGCGGGCACGCGCACGCGCACCGCCGGCCTGGTCACGTCACGATGCTAGGCCGGGGCCGGGCGCGACCGCTGCTCGGCGACGGCGGCGAAGGCGGTGAGGTCCAGCTGCTCGCCGCGGGTGGCCGGGTCCACGCCGGCGGCGCGCAGCGCCGCCTCCGCCGCGGCCGGTGACCCGGCCCACCCGGCGAGGGCGGCGCGCAGGGTCTTGCGGCGCTGCCCGAACGCGGCGTCGACCACCGCGAAGACCTCCGCACGGGTGGCGCTGGTGGCCGGCGGGTCGTGCCGGGTGAGGGCGACCAGCCCTGAGTCGACGTTGGGCGCCGGCCAGAACACGCTGCGGCCGACCGACCCGGCCCGCCGGACCTCGGCGTACCAGCGGGCCTTGACCGACGGGACGCCGTAGGCCTTCGACCCGGGGCCGGCCGCCAGCCGGTCGGCCACCTCCGCCTGCACCATGACGAGGACGCGACGCAGGCCGGGCAGCGCCTCGAGCAGGTGCAGCAGCACGGGCACGGCGACGTTGTACGGCAGGTTCGCCACCAGCGCGGTCGGGGCTGGACCGGGCAGGTCTGCGGGCGTCACCCGCAGCGCGTCGCCGGTGACGACGGCGAGGCGGGGTGCGAGGGCCGGCGCCCGCTCGGCCACCGTGCCGGGCAGCGCGGCGGCGAGCACCGGGTCGACCTCGACCGCGACGACGCCGCGCACCCCCGCGCCCAGCAGCCCAAGGGTCAGCGACCCCAGCCCGGGCCCGACCTCGAGGACGACGTCGTCCGGGCCCGCCGCGGCGGTGCGCACGATCCGGCGCACCGTGTTCGGGTCGATGACGAAGTTCTGCCCGGGTCACCGCCGCGCGGTCACGTGAAGAGCAGGCGGCCGCAGTGCGGCCAGGGGCTGGCCCCGGAGCGCAGGTAGAGCCGCTTCGCGCGGTAGGTCTGCTCGGCCGCCGACGCGTCGAGCGGGTGACCCGGCCCGCCCACGGATCGCCACGTCCCGAGCGAGAACTGGTAGAGGCCGAAGTACTGGCCGCCGCCGCCGACGGCGCGCGGGTTGCCGCCCGACTCGCACCGCGCGAGGGCGGCCCAGTTGAGCGAGTCGACCGAGGTCCGGCGGGGCGGTGCGCTGGCGGCGGCCGGACGGGCCTTGGTCCCCACCGCCACCACCCGGGGCACCGGTGCGGTGAGGACCTTCGCGCCGACCTGCTTGCGGGCGACGACCTTGCCGTCGACGACCGTGCTGACCCACGTCTGCCGCAGCCGACCCGGTGTCCCGGCCTGCACGACCCTGGTCGTGCCCTGGTAGAGCGTCGCGTCGGCCCGGCGCTGCGTGGTGAACGGGATGGCGACGATGCGGACCTCGCTGCGGGTCAGCCGCCGGGTCACGGTGACCGAACGGCCCTCGACCGGGGCGCCGGCCAGGTCGACCGAGACCGAGTCGGAGGCTCCCACCGTGATGCCCGCCTCGGCCAGCGCCGCCCGCCACGTGGCCGCCGTCGTGACCAGCGCCACCGTGCGGCCGTCCGCGGTGACCCGCACGGTCTTGGGCATCCGCACGGACAGCGCCAGCCCGTCCAGCGGGATCCTCGTCGAGCGGGAGGCCGACAGCGCGGCGTCCCGGTAGCGGCCGCCGAGCTGCCGGGTGAGCTCGTCGACGCTGCGGGCGGTGGTCCAGACCTGCCGGCTCCGCCCGTCGACGACGAGGCTCACCGGACGGGCGCTGACCACGGCCACCCGGAGGCCGTCGACGAGCGTCGTGGCCAGCGCGGGCGAGACGGCGTCTCGGGCGTCGACCTGCACGGCGGCGGACGCCAGCAGATCCCCCACCGAGCGCGCGTACGTGTCCACGGTGCGCACCGAGCCGTCGACGTCCAAGGTCACGGTGCGCTGCGCCGAGACGTAGGCGAAGGTCCCGCCCACCAGTGCCGTCAGCAGCACCGTGTGGACCGCCAGGGCGGCCGGTCGTACCCGCACGCAACATCCGTCCGACGAAGTGCCCAGGGTCCGGCGGGCGCGCGCAGGTGACGCGTGCGCGCGGCGGCCGGCCCCGGCCGACGGTGACCGACGGTAGCGGCCGGCGGGGCGGCCCGACAAATCCGTCGCCACGGTCCTCACCACCCGCCGAAGATGCGGTCACTCACCGTGGTCGTGGCTGCCGCGAGCGTGTCCGCGTCGACGCCCTTGACCGCGGCCATGGCGCGCAGGGTCAGCGGCACGAGGTAGCTGCCGTTGGGCCGCCCCCGGAACGGCACCGGCGCGAGGTAGGGCGCGTCGGTCTCGACCAGCAGCAGCTCCAGAGGGACGACGGCGAGCGCGGCCCGCAACGGCTCGGCGTTCTTGAAAGTGACCGTCCCGGCGAAGGACACCACCCAGCCGTGGTCGACGCAGGTGCGGGCCAATTCGGGGCCGCCGCTGAAGCAGTGGAAGACGACCCGCTCGGGCGGGCCCTCGTCGAGCAGCACCCTGACGACGTCGTCGTGGGCGTCCCGGTCGTGGATCACCAGCGCCTTGTCGTGCGCCTTGGCCAGCGCGATGTGCCGACGGAACGACTCCTCCTGCACCTCCCTGCCGTCCGGGCCGGTGCGGAAGTGGTCCAGCCCGGTCTCGCCGATGGCCCGGACCCGCGGGTGGGCCGCCAGCCGGTCGATCTCCGCCCAGGCCGCGGCCAGGGCGTCCCGCCCCGCCCGGGCGGCGATCCGGGGGGCTTCGTTCGGATGCAGCGCGACCCCCGCGACGACCGCAGGCTGCTGCTGCGCCACGTCGACCGACCAGCGGGCCGAGTCGACGTCGCACCCGATCTGCACGACGCGGGTGACGCCCACGGCATGGGCTGCGGCCAGCGCCTGGCCCACGGGCAGGGCGGCGTCACCGGCGGCGAGGTCGAGGTGGCAGTGGCTGTCGACGGCCGGGACGCCGAGCGGCTCGGGCAGCGGCGGGTGCCCGCCGGGCAGCGGGGTCCCGGTCATCCCAGCGGCTCGAACTCAGCGGTGAAGTGCCGCAGCGCCGCCGGCTCGGAGACGATCCGGTAGCCCGGCAGCGTGTCGGCCCGGCCGGCGACGTCCTGACAGACCTCGATGACGTAGTCGATGTGGCTCTGCGTGTAGGTGCGCCGCGGGATCGCCAGCCGCACGAGGTCCATCGCGGCCGGGGACTCCGAACCGTCGGGGTGCCGGCCGAACATCACCGTGCCGATCTCGCAGCCGCGGATCCCGCCCGCCTCGTACAGCGCGACCGCCAGCGACTGGCCCGGGTAGTGCAGCGCGGGCACGTGCGGCAGCAGCTCCCGGGCGTCGATGTAGACCGCATGCCCGCCGATGGGCTGGACGACGGGGATCCCCGACGCGGCGAGGGCGTCGCCGAGGTAGGCGGTGGAGCGGGTCCGGTAACGCAGGTAGTCGTGGTCGACCGCCTCCCGCAGCCCCTGGGCCAGCGCCTCGAGGTCGCGGCCGGCCAGGCCGCCGTAGGTGGGGAACCCCTCGGTGAGGATGAGCAGCGTGCGGCACTGCGCCGCCAGCGCGGCGTCGTCCATCGCCAGCCACCCGCCGATGTTGCCCAGCGGGTCCTTCTTGGCGCTCATCGTCATCCCGTCGGCCAGCGCGGCCATCTCCCGGACGATGTCGCGCACCGAGCGGTTGGCGTGCCCCTCCTCGCGCTCCCTGATGAACCACGCGTTCTCCGCGAACCGGCAGGCGTCGAGGAACAGCGGCTTGCCGTAGCCGTCGCAGATCTCCCGCACGCCGTGCAGGTTCGCCAGCGACACCGGCTGGCCGCCCCCGCTGTTGTTCGTCACGGTCACCATGACCAGCGGGACGTCGTCCCCCCGCGCGGCGAGCAGGGCGTCGAGCGCCGCGAGGTCCATGTTGCCCTTGAACGGATGCAGCGACCGGGGGTCCCGCCCCTCGGGGACGACGAGGTCGACGGCCTCGGCGCCGGTGTACTCGACGTTGGCCCGGGTCGTGTCGAAGTGGGTGTTGTTGGGCACCGCCTTGCCCCTGCCGCCGACGGCGGTGAAGAGGATCTTCTCCGCGGCCCGGCCCTGGTGGGTGGGGATCACGTGCTCGAACGGGAAGAGGTCCCGCACGCTGTCGAGGAAGCGGAACCACGACGGCGACCCGGCGTAGGACTCGTCGCCGCGCTGGATGCCGGCCCACTGGTCGCGCGACATCGCCCCGGTGCCCGAGTCGGTGAGCAGGTCGATGAGGACGTCGACGGCCCGCAGCGAGAACAGGTTGTACCCGGCGGCGCGGACCGCGTCGCGGCGTTGCTCCGTCGTCGTCATCCGCAGCGGCTCGACCGAGTGGATGCGGAACGGCTCGATGATCGTCCGGAAGGTCACCCGG
>JALOLN010000235.1 GCA_025455945.1 Actinomycetes bacterium | reverse complement strand
GGGTGCTCGTCACCGGCGCGGCCGGCGGCATCGGCCGGGCGGTGTGCCGCCGACTGGCTCAGGGCGGCGCCGACGTGCTGGCGGCGGACCGCACGGAGGACGCCCTGGCCGGAGTCCCGGGCCGCCCGGTCGCGTTCGATGTCACCGACGACGCCGCCGTCCGGCGGGCGGTGTCCGAGGTCGGCCCGCTCGACGGCCTCGTGCTCTGCCACGGCATCACCGCGCTGGGCCCGGCTGCGGACGTCCCGGCTGCCGCGGTCGACCGGGTGCTCGACGTGAACCTGCGGGGGGCGATCCTGGTGACGCTGGCCGCCCTGCCCGGGCTGGTGCAGCAGCGGGGCCGGATCGCGGTGCTCACGTCCGTGGCCGGCTTCGCCCCGCTGGTGCACCGCACGGCGTACGCCGCGTCCAAGCACGGCGTGCACGGGTTCTTCGACAGCCTTCGCGCGGAGCTGGCGCCGGCCGGTGTGTCGGTGACGCTGGTCGCGCCGTCCTTCACCGCCACCGGCATCGAGGAGCGCGCGGCCTACCGCTCCGCCGGGCGGCTCGGCACGTGGTCGACCACCGGCGAGGTGCTGTCCCCGGAGCAGGTCGCCGCCGCCGTGGTCGGGGGCATGGCGGCGCGCCGACGGCTCGTGCTGCCCTCGCGGACGGCGCGGCTGGCCTACGCCGTCTCCCGGATCGCCCCAGCCCGCTACGAGGCCACCATGCGCCGTCGGGTCCTCGGCTGAGCCGACGCGCACCGGAGACCGTCGACATCGGGCTTCGGCAGTGGTGTGCTGGCCCTGTCCGGTCCGGGATGCACGGCAGACGAGGAGCGACGTCATGAGGGTCAAGGGTGTGCTCGGGATCCTGCTGGGGGCCGCGGTCGCGTTCGGCCTGGTGACCGCACCGGCGTCCGCGGTCGACACGGGCGACAACGGCTGCACGCCGGGCTACTGGAAGAACCACACCGACTCCTGGCAGGAGTACGCGCCCTCCCAGCTGCTCGGTGACGACCTGCGCCCCGGCGACGGCGAGGCGTACTTCGCCTTCGCCGCGGACCCGGCCTACGCCCGGTTCGCGGACGTGACCTTCCTGCAGGCGCTGCGCCTGAAGGGCGGGCCGGGGCTCGACGGCGCCACAGAGATCCTCATGCGCGCCACGGCGGCCGCCTTCCTCAACGCCGCGCACGAGTTCAACCCCGCCGTGGACGGCGACGGCTACCCCTACCGGCGGTTCGGCGAGCCCGGCAACATCCTCGCGAAGGTCAACGCGGCCCTCGCCAGCAAGGACCGGGCCCAGCTGCTTACCGTCGCGTCCTGGCTGGACCTGGCCAACAACCTCGGCTGCCCGCTGCGCTGACGTCCCACGCCCCCCACACCACGTTCCCCCCACCACGTTGATCATCGGCGAACCGGGCTGTTCGCCGAGCGTTGAGCCCGACTACCCGATGATCAAGGCGCTGAGGTGCGCCGAGAGGGCGCGGCCGCGCGGAAGGGGAGGCGCGGGCCCGCGGATGTGACGTACGGTCAACCCGTCGCACGAACGCATGAGGGAGCCGCTGTCATGGCCACGACCCCGATGAGTGTCCAGGACGCCCTGTGGCTGACCATGGACCGCCCGAACAACCTCATGGTGGTCGACGGGGCGATGGTGCTGTCCCAGCCGGTCACCCTGGACGACGTCAAGGACGTCATGCTGGCGACCGCGGCCCGCTTCCCGGTGTTCAAGCGCAAGCCGCTGCGCCGCGGGACGTCGTGGTCCTGGATCGACGACCCGGCCTTCGACGTCAGCCAGCACGTGCGGCACGTGACGCTCGAGGGCCCGGCCGACATGGCCGCGCTCCAGCGGTTCATGGCCGAGCGACGCTCCAAGCAGCTCAACAAGAGGTGCGCTCTGTGGGAGACCTTCCTCGTCTCCCCCCTCACGCTGGACGACGGCAGCCAGGGATGTGCCGTGGTGTCGCGGTTCCACCACGCGATCGCCGACGGCGTCCGGCTCACCCAGGTGATGCTCGGCATGTGCGAGGCCGCCGACGGCACGGTCGTGCCCAGGGTCGCGCGCAACGGCACCGGGGACGGACCGTTCGACCCGATGGCCGTCGTCGCGTCGGGGGCCACCGAGACGGCCCGGGTCTCGGCGGCGGCGGTGCGGTCGGTCGGTGGGGCGGCCACCGGGTTCGTGCTCATGCTGGCGACGTCCCTGAGTGACGCGGCCAAGCGCGCCGGCCAGGCCGTCACCGACCCGGTGGGGTCGCTCACCGCGGCGCCGGGTGCCCTGGCCGCCGTCCCCGGCCGGGCGGTCGCGGCCGCCACCGGGCTCACCCGCGGCGGCCTGCACGGCATCGAGGAGGGCGTGGCCGTGGTCCGGCACCCGGACCGGCTGCTCGACGCCCTCGAGATCCTCGGCGTCGAGGACCACCGCACGCTCAACGACCTGTCGTCGGTCACCAAGCTGCTGTTCACCGACTCCGGCGACGCGGTGTGGACCGGCAAGCCGGGGGCGAAGAAGGCCGTCGCCTGGTCACCGCCGCTGCCGCTCTCCGACGTCATGCGGACCGCGCGCGCGAACGGCGCCACGATGAACGACGTCATGCTCGCCGCCATCGCCGCCGGCCTGCGCCGCTACCTGGCCCTGCACGACGACCGGCTCGACGAGGTCGTGTGGATGGTCCCGGTCAACCTCAAGCCGTTCGCCGACAACCTACCCGAGGAGCTCGGCAACTACTTCGCGCTCATCATGCTGCCGATGCCGCTGGACGGCGGCACGCCCAAGGAGCGGCTCACCGAGATGCGGCACCGCATGCAGCGGATCAAGCACTCCGACGAGGCGGTGCTGACGTTCGGCCTGCAGCGCGGGGTGTCGCTGTCCCCGTCGCGGATGGCGTTCTTCCTCACCAACTTCTTCGCGAACAAGGCCGTCGGGGTCCTGTCGAACGTGCCCGGCCCGACCGGTGAGCTGCGCTACGCGGGGGTGCCGGTGCGGCAGGTCGTCGGGTTCGCCCCCTGCTCGGGCAACCAGCCGATGACCGCCACGATCTTCACCTACAACGGCACCGTCACGGTCGGGTTCGCCACCGACGCGCGGCTGGTCCCCGACCCCGACGTCCTCGTCGACCTGGTCGTGGACGACCTCGCGGCGATGCGCGCCGCGGTCGGTCGGTCCCCGCGGGCGCCCCGGAAGGCGACCAAGCCGGCCAAGGCGGTCAAGCCGGCGGCGGCCCACTGAGCGCCGCCCCACCCCGCGACCCCGGTCCCGGACGGGTGGGAGACTGACCGGGTGGCCCCGCGTCCGCACGTCGTCGTCGTGGGCGGCGGCGTCAGCGGCCTGACCGCGGCGTACGCGCTCTCCAGGGCGCCCGACGGGGCTCCCCCGGCGGTGACCCTGGTCGAGGGCGACTCCCGGCTCGGCGGCAAGGTGCGCACCGAGCAGGTCGTCGGCCACCCGGTGGACGCCGGGCCGGACGCGCTGCTGGTCCGCTCGCCCGACATGCGCACCCTGCTCGCCGAGCTCGACCTGAC
>JALOLN010000234.1 GCA_025455945.1 Actinomycetes bacterium | reverse complement strand
ATCGCCGACCTCCAGCCCCAGCCCGTCGGCGTCCCGGACGGTGCCCCCGTCCGCCTCTCCCAGCGGGCTGCCCGCCGCTCTGCTCGGCCAGGACATCACCGCGATCCCCACCACCCGGCACGTCGTGGCGCTCACCTTCGACGCCGGGGGCAACGCCGACGGGGTGCCCTTGATCCTGGCCACGCTGCGGAACAAGGGCGTCCCGGGCACGTTCTTCCTCACCGGCACCTGGTCGCGCGCCTTCCCGACCAGCGCCGCCGAGATCGCGGCCGCCGGTCACCTCATCGGCAACCACACCGACACGCACCCGCACTTCGCCGCGCTCACCGAGGCACAGCAGGCCGCCGAGGTCGCTGCCGGCGCGGCGGCAGTGATGGCGGCCACGGGGGTCGACCCCCGGCCGCTGTTCCGGTTCCCGTTCGGCGAGCGCACCGCTGCGGACGTCCGGCAGCTCAACGGGCTCGGCTACCTGTGCGTCAGCTGGACCGTCGACACGGTCGGCTGGAAGGGCACCTCCGGCGGGCAGTCGGTCGACACCGTCGTCTCCCGGGTGCTCGGGGGCCTGCGCCCCGGCGAGATCGTGCTCATGCACGTCGGGTCGCATCCCACCGACGGCAGCACCCTGGATGCGGCCGCACTCGGCCGGATCATCGACGAGCTGCGCAGCCGGGGCTACTCGTTCGTCACGCTGGCCGCCCTGACCTCCTGACCCGGGTCTTGCGACCGGCCCTACGCTGACGTCCGTGCCGACCTCCTCCCACCTGCTCGCCAGCGCCCTCGTCGTGGACTCGGACGGATCTCGGGTGCTGCTCTGCCGCGACCCGCGCGTCGGTCGCTGGGGCCCGGTCGGCGGACACGTCGGCGGTGCGGAGACGCTCACCGCCGCCGTCCAGCGAGTGCTGGCCGAGGCCACCGGGCTCACCCGCGTGCGGGTGGTCGAGCCGCACCTGGCCGTGGTCCAGGACGTGGTTCCCTGCCCCGCGGCGGCAGGCAGCGTCCGGCACGTCGACCACCTGTTCGTCGTGGTCGCCGACCCGGCCGACCCGCTGACGCCCGAGCCGGGCGCCGCGGTGGCCTGGTTCGGGCTCGACGCCCTCCCGGATCCGCTCGTCCCGGGGATCGGCATGCACCTGCGGGCCGCCGCCCGCACGATGGCCACGCAGTGACCCCGGCGCAGCGCTTCGCGGAAGTGGTCGCGGAGCTGGCCGGTCACGGGGTGGCCGTCGCCAAGGTGTTCGGGGTGCCGGGTCTGCTCGCCGGCGGCCGGGCGTTCGCCTGCCTCACCCCCGAGGGCCTGGCCTGTCGCCTGGGCTCGGGCAGCCCCGCCCACCGTGCCGGGCGCGCCGTGGCCGGGGCCCGGCCGTTCGACCCGCGCGGGCGCGGCCACCCGCTGCCCGACTGGGTCGTCGTCCCGTTCTCGGCCCAGCAGGACTGGGGCCGCTACGCCGCCGCCGCCCACCTCCTGGCGCACGAGCGGGCCCTCCCGGGCGGTGCCGACCCCGGGCAGGCGCCACCAGGCGGCGGGGTCAGCCCGGCGGAACGAGCTGGGGAGCGGGTCGACCCGAGGGCGTCCGACCCGACGGGCGGTCCGTGACCGCCAGCCGGGAGACCAGCACCGCCGTCGTGAGCAGCAGCCAGGCCGCGGCCAGGAGCCAGCCGGCGAGGACGTCGAGCGGCCAGTGGACGCCGAGGACGACCCGGCTGGCCCCGACCAGCGGCGCCACGACCGCGCAGCCGACCGCGAGGGTGAGCCCGAGCCGGCGGCGGACCGGCACGACCACCAGCCAGGCCAGCACCGCGAAGGCCCCCCACGTGTAGACCCCCGCCATGGCGTGCCCGGACGGGAAGCTGAAGCCGTAGGCCTGCGCCAACGGGTCGACGTACGCCGGGCGGTCTCGCTCGAGCAGCCGCTTCGTGGCCGTGCTCAGCAGCTGTCCGCCGATCGTCGTCACCAGCAGGTAGCCTGCGAGCAGCCGACCTCGGGGGGCCCGCCACCACAGTGCCGCGGCGACGACCGTCACCAGCGGGACGAGGACGTACCCGCTGCCGAGCCAGGTGAACGCCCAGGCCAGGTCGACCGCCCAGGGGTGGGCCAGCGCCCAGCAGTGCACCGTCGTGCCGAGGACCTCGTCACCGAGCACCAGCGCCCGGCCGGCGTCGGAGACAGCGACGGCGAGCACCGCGAAGAGCGCGGCCAGCCCGGCCGACGCTGCCGCGACCAGCCGCGTCACCGGGCGAGCTCGCTGGCCCTGCTCTCACGGACCACGGTGATCCGGATCTGCCCCGGGTAGGTCAGCTCCTCCTCGACCTGCTTGGCGATGTCGCGGGCCAGGACCTGGGCGGCGATGTCGTCGACGACGTCCGGCACGACCATGACCCGGACCTCGCGGCCGGCCTGCATCGCGTAGACCCGGTCCACGCCCGGGTGGGCACCGGCGATCTCCTCCAGCCGCTGCAGCCGCTTGACGTAGGACTCCAGCGACTCCCGGCGGGCCCCCGGGCGGCCGCCGCTGACGGCGTCCGCGGCCTGCGTGAGCACGGCCTCGAGGGTGCGCACCTCGACCTCGTTGTGGTGCGCCGCGATGGCGTGCACGACGTCCTCGTGCTCCCCGTAGCGGCGGGCGAGCTCGGCGCCGACCGCGGCATGGCTGCCCTCCACCTCGTGGGTGAGGGCCTTGCCCACGTCGTGCAGCACGGCGCAGCGCTTGAGCAGCGGCACCGGCAGGCCCAGCTCGGCGGCCATCAGGCCCGCCAGGTGCGCGGCCTCGACGAGGTGCAGCAGCACGTTCTGGCCGTAGGAGGTGCGAAAGCGCAGCCGCCCCAGCAGGGTCACCAGCTCGGGGTGCATGTCGGTGATGCCGAGCTCGACCAGGGCGTCCTCGCCGGCGCGCACGCACCGTTGCTCGACCTCGCGCAGCGAGCGGGCGTGCACCTCCTCGATGCGATGGGGGTGGATCCTCCCGTCGAGGACCAGCGCCTCCAGGGTGAGTCGGGCGACCTCGCGGCGGACCGGGTCGAAGCAGGAGAGCAGGACGGCCTCGGGGGTGTCGTCGATGATGAGGTTGACACCGGTGACCGCCTCGAAGGCCCGGATGTTGCGGCCCTCGCGGCCGATGATGCGGCCCTTCATGTCGTCGCCGGGCAGGTGCAGCACGCTGACCGTCGACTCGGCGCTCTGCTCGCTGGCCAGCCGCTGCACGGCCGTGGTGATGATCTCGCGGGCGCGCGCCTCGCCCTCCTCCTGCGCCTGCCGCTCGATGGCCCGGACCGTGACCGCGGCCGCGCGGCGCGCCTGGGTCTCCATCTCGTGGATCAGCTCGGCCCGCGCCTGGGCGGCGGAGAGCCCTGCAGTGCGTTCGAGGACCTGCCGGCGCTGCTCGTCCAGGGCGGCCACGTCGGCGCGTTGCCGGTCCAGCTCTCGGGCCAGGCGGTCGAGCTCGTGCTCACGGTCGGCCAGCCGGGCCGCTGCGGCCTCGGCGCGCTCCTCGCGGTCGGCCAGCCGGGCCTC
>JALOLN010000233.1 GCA_025455945.1 Actinomycetes bacterium | reverse complement strand
GGGAAGACGTTGAGCGCGTCGATCTCCTCGCGGGCGTGCCCCAGGGCGTCGAGGGCGTCACGGCACCACGCCCGCACCGCCGCCGCGCTCAGCCCAGACACCCGGCCGAGCGTAGCCGCGGTCGCAGGGACGCTGTGCGCGGTTGGCGCCCGGACGAGCGGGTCGGGTACCCTACGACGGTTGCCCGGGCGCTCACCGGGCCGTCATCCTCGTCCGTGACCTGCTGGGAGAGTCCAACCGTGGCTGCCAACTGCGACGTCTGCGGCAAGGGGCCGGGCTTCGGCAACAGCATCTCCCACTCGCACCGGCGCACCCGCCGTCGCTGGAACCCCAACATCCAGACGGTGCGCGCGATGGTCGGCAAGACCCCGACCAAGCTGCAGGTGTGCACCTCCTGCCTCAAGGCGGGCAAGGTCACCCGCTAGCCGTCCCGGCACGCCTCTCAGCGGCCGTAGTGCCGCCAGCCACCGGACCCCTCGACCACCGCCCCGTCCACTCGGACGCCGCTGCCCTCACCCACCCGGCCCACGACGGTCCAGCCCTCCGGCGGTCCCAGGAGAGGCGGGAACGTCGCCGCCAGGGCATGGTCCTCGCCGCCGGTGAGCAGCCACTCCTGCGGGTCACGCCCCAGTGCCGCCGCGGCGTCGCGGAGCAGGTCGGGGACCTCCAGCGCGGCGCTGTCGACGTCGACGCGCACCCCTGAGGCCTCGGCCAGGTGCCCCAGATCGGCCACCAGCCCGTCGGAGACGTCGATCATCGAGGTTGCCCCGTGGGCCGCGGCCCGCGGTCCCTGGGCGTACGGCGGTTCCGGGCGGCGGTGCGCGGCCACCAGAGCGCGCGGGGAGCGGAACCCTCGGGAGAGCACGGCGAAGCCTGCCGCCGACCAACCGAGCCGGCCCGTGACCGCGACCACGTCCCCGGGCTTGGCCCCCGCCCGGGTCACCGGGGCGCGCCCGTCCAAGGAGCCCAGCGCGGTCACCGAGACCACGAGCCGCTCCGAGGACACGACGTCCCCGCCGACGACGGCCGCGTCCACGCGCCCCGCCTCGGCGGCCAGCCCGTCCGCGAGCCCGAGCACCCAGTCCACGGCCAGGTCGCCGGGCGCGGCGAGGCCCACGAGGAGCGCCGTCGGGCGGGCCCCCATGGCTGCCACGTCGGCGAGGTTCTGCGCGGCGGCCTTGTGACCGACGTCCTCCGCGGAGGACCAGTCCCGCCGGAAGTGCACGCCGTCGACGAGCAGGTCGACGCTGGCCACGACCCGCGAGTCGGGCGCGGCCAGCACGGCCGCGTCGTCCCCGGGCCCGAGCAGCACCCCCTCCGCCGAGGGAAGCCGGGACAGCACCGCCGCGACGAGCGGGAACTCCCCCATGGCGGCGATGGTGCCGGACCGGCCGGAGCCCGGCTGGGGCCCGCTTGCCCGGGTACCCATCACTCCTCACCCCCTGACGAGGTAGCCTCGCAGACGCGCGCACAGAACGGTCCAGCCGACGCCCTCGGGAGGCACGATCGTGGTGGTCCAGGCCTACATCCTCATCCAGACCGAGGTCGGCAAGGCGGCGAACGTCGCGGGAGAGATCGCCCAGATCCCCGGCGTCACCCTCGCCGAGGACGTCACCGGCCCGTACGACGTCATCGTCCGTGCCGAGGCGAAGTCCGTCGACGAGCTGGGCAAGCTCGTGGTCGCCAAGGTCCAGGCGATCGACGGCATCACCCGGACGCTGACCTGCCCGGTCGTCCACCTCTGACCCGTCTCTCGACGCTCGGCCTGCTGGCCGCTGCGGCCGTCGTGACCGCCGGCTGCGCGGCCGGGCCGGTCCGGCTGGCCGTGCCGTCATCCGATCCTGCGGCCGGCCCCGAGGTCGCGGCCGCCTGCACGAAGCTGTCCGGCGCCCTGCCCGGCACGGTGGTCGGGCAGGAGCGCCGGGAGACCGAGCCGCCGCACGTGCGCACGGCGGCGTGGGGGGACCCGGCGGTGACGCTGCGCTGCGGCGTGCCCCAGCCCGAGGCCCTGGTCCCGACCGCCCAGCTGGTGACCGTCAACGGGGTCGACTGGCTCCCCGAGGAGCTGACCCGCGGGTGGCGGTTCACCACGACCGGCCGGGTCGCCTTCGTCGAGGTGGACGTCCCCGAGGCCTACCGGCCCGAGGTGGACGCCCTGGTCGACCTGGCCGACGCCGTGTCCGCCGCCGTCCCGGTGCGGGACGCCGCCGGTTGATCGGGCTCAGCGGAGCAGCCCGGGTCGCTTCCCCAGCGCCGAGCGGATCAGCCGGTCGACGAGCTCGGGGTAGGTGACGCCGGACTCGGCCCACATCCGCGGGAACATCGACACGGGGGTGAACCCCGGGATCGTGTTGACCTCGTTGACGACGAGTGCGCCGTCCGGCTGGAGGAAGAAGTCGACCCGGGCGAAGCCCTCGCAGTCCAGCGCCCGGAACGCCGCGCACGCCAGCCGCCGCACCTGGTCCTGCACCGCCGGGGGGATGTCGGCGGGGACGTCCAGCTGGGTGGCGTCGTCGAGGTACTTCGCCGCGAAGTCGTAGAACTCGTGGTCGCCCCGGACCCGGATCTCGGCGCACACGCTCGCCTCGACGTCGCGGCCGTCGACCGTCTCCAGCACACCGCACTCGATCTCTCGACCCTCGACGCCCTGCTCCACGACCACCTTGGCGTCGTGCCGCCGGGCCACCTCCACGGCGTCGGGGAGGTCGGCCCAGTCCTTGACCATGCCGATGCCGACGCTGGAGCCGGCCCGGGCCGGCTTGACGAAGACCGGGAGCAGCAGCCCCGACCGGATCTCCGCCAGCACACCCTCGGGGTCGGTGAGCCAGTCGCGGTCGTTGACGACGACGTACGGGCCGACCGGCAGCCCGGCGGAGCGCAGCATGACCTTCATCGCGGCCTTGTCCATCGCCAGCGCCGAGGCCAGGACGCCGGAGCCGACGTAGGGCACCCCGGCCAGCTCCAGCAGCCCCTGCAGCGTGCCGTCCTCGCCGTACGGGCCGTGCAGCAGGGGGAACACGACGTCGACCGCGCCGAGCACCCGCGGTACCTGCCCGGGCTCGCTCACGACCAGCCCACGGCCGGTCGGGTCGCCGGCGAGCACCACACCAGGACCTGCGGGGTCCACCTCGGGCAGCCGGCCCGCGGTGATGACCAGCCGGCCTGGGTCGTCGGCCTCGAGGACCCAGCGGCCCTCCGGGGTGATGCCGACCGGGACGACGTCGTAGACCGTCCGGTCGATGGCCCCGAGCACGCTGCCGGCACTGACGCACGAGATCGCATGCTCGCTGCTGCGGCCGCCGAACACGACGGCGACGCGGGGCCGCCGAGGGGCCGCTGCAGGCTGGATCATCACCGGGACCCTACCGGCGGCGATACTGGCCACCGTGCCCGACTCACCGCGCCCACCGGTCCCCGCCCTGCGCCGCGCAACCCTCGCCGTGGTCGCCGGGCGTCCGGTCCGGGCGCCGGACGCCCCCCTCAACGAGCCCGTGACCTTCGCGTCGACGTACCACGCCGG
>JALOLN010000232.1 GCA_025455945.1 Actinomycetes bacterium | reverse complement strand
TCGAACGCCTCGTCCGAGATCGAGCTGTCCCAGACCCTCGGCCACCGGCTCGGCGACGAGGGCCGCGGCGTCCGGACCATCGTCGAGATGGTCGCCGCCACCCGGCTGGACTGCGTCCTCGGCTCGGCAGCCCTGATGCGCCAGGCCGTCGCCCAGGCCACCCACCATGCGGCCCACCGCAGCGCCTTCGGCCGGACCCTCGTCGACCAGCCGCTCATGGTGGCCGTGCTCGCCGACCTGGCCCTGGAGTCCGAGGCGGCCACCGCGACCGGCCTCCGGCTCGCCGCAGCCGTCGACGGCCGGGAGGAGGCCTTCCGGCGGATCGCCGTCCCCGTCGCGAAGTACTGGGTGACCAAGCGCGCACCCATGCTCACCGCGGAGGCGCTGGAGTGCCTCGGCGGCAACGGCTACGCCGAGGAGAGCGGCATGCCCCGGCTGTACCGGGAGGCGCCGGTGAACTCGGTGTGGGAGGGCAGCGGCAACGTCATGGCGCTCGACGTCCTGCGCGCCGCGGCTCGGGAGCCGGACGCGGTGCCCGCCTTCCTCACCGAGCTGGACGCCGCCGCGGGGGCGGATGCGCGCTACGACGCCTGGACGAAGGACCTGCGCGAGGAGCTGGGCCACCTCGGCGGGGGCGCCGACGCCCAGGCCGGTGCGCGCGGGCTGGTCGAGCGGATGGCCCTCGCCCTGCAGGCCTCGCTGCTGCTCCGGCACGCTCCCGCTGCCGTGGCGGACGGCTTCTGCGCCGCCCGGCTGGGCGACCGCGGCGGTCTGGCGTTCGGGACCCTGCCCCGTGGGGTGGACCTCCGCGCCGTCGTCGACCGGGCCACGCCGACCCCGGGCTGAGCCTGGGCGGACATACTGGCCCCATGCAGGTCTGGCCGGGAACCCCGTACCCGCTGGGCGCCACGTACGACGGCGCCGGCACGAACTTCGCGCTGTTCTCCGAGGTCGCCGAGCGGGTGGACCTGTGCCTGTTCGACGACCGCGGCCGCGAGCGGCGGCTCGAGCTGCGCGAGCGGGACGCTTTCGTCTGGCACGGCTACCTGCCCGGCGTCGGTCCAGGCACGCGCTACGGCTACCGGGTGCACGGCCGGTTCGACCCCGCCGCAGGCCACTGGTGCAACCCCAAGAAGCTGCTCCTCGACCCCTACGCGAAGGCCATCGAGGGCCAGCCGGACTGGAACGAGTCGCTGTTCGCCTACCGGTTCGGCGACCCCCACCGCCGCAACGACCTCGACAGCGGCCGGCACACCATGAAGTCGGTCGTGATCAACCCGTTCTTCGACTGGCAGGAGGACCGGCACCCGCGCACCCCGTACCACGAGACGCTGGTCTACGAGGCCCACGTCAAGGGACTGACCCGGACCCACCCGGGCCTGCCCGAGGAGATCCGCGGGACCTACGCGGCCATCGGCCACCCGGTGATGGTCGAGCACTTCCGGTCCGTCGGCGTGACCGCCGTCGAGCTCATGCCGGTGCACCAGTTCGTCCAGGACCACCACCTCAAGCAGCAGGGCCTGTCCAACTACTGGGGCTACAACACCATCGGCTTCTTCGCCCCGCACAACGGGTTCGCCTCCTACGGGCAGCGCGGCCAGCAGGTCCAGGAGTTCAAGGCGATGGTCCGCTCGCTGCACGCGGCGGGCATCGAGGTGATCCTCGACGTCGTCTACAACCACACCGCCGAGGGCAACCACCTCGGGCCGACGCTGTCCTTCCGCGGCATCGACAACGCCTCCTACTACCGGCTCGTCGACGACAACCGCGGCTACTACATGGACACCACGGGCACGGGCAACAGCCTGCTCATGCGCAGCCCCCACGTGCTGCAGCTGATCATGGACTCGCTGCGGTACTGGGTCATCGAGATGCACGTGGACGGCTTCCGCTTCGACCTCGCGGCGACCCTCGCCCGGCAGTTCCACGAGGTGGACCGGCTGTCGGCGTTCTTCGACCTCGTCCACCAGGACCCGATCGTCTCCCAGGTGAAGCTCATCGCCGAGCCCTGGGACATCGGCGACGGCGGCTACCAGGTGGGCAACTTCCCGCCGCTGTGGACGGAGTGGAACGGCAAGTACCGGGACTGCGTCCGCGACTTCTGGCGCGGCGAGCCGGCCACGCTCTCGGAGTTCGCGTCCCGCTTCACGGGCTCCAGCGACCTCTACGAGTGGTCGGGGCGACGGCCGTTCGCCTCGGTCAACTTCGTCACCGCCCACGACGGCTTCACCCTGCACGACCTCGTGTCGTACAACGGCAAGCACAACGAGGCCAACGGCGAGGAGAACCGCGACGGCGAGAGCCACAACCGGTCGTGGAACTGCGGTGCGGAGGGCAGCACCGACGACCCCGGGGTGCTGGAGCTGCGCGAGCGGCAGAAGCGCAACCTGATGGCCACCCTGCTGCTGTCGCAGGGGGTGCCGATGATCCTGCACGGCGACGAGATGGGCCGCTCCCAGGGCGGGAACAACAACGCCTACTGCCAGGACAACGAGATCTCCTGGGTCGACTGGGCCGATGCCGCGGACCACGAGGTGATGCGGGACTTCACCGAGCGGGTGGCCCGGCTGCGCCGTGCGCACCCGGTGTTCCGGCGGCGCCGGTTCTTCGAGGGCACGTCCGAGCGGGGCGCCCACGTCAGCGACATCGCGTGGTTCCGTCCCACCGGCGAGCCCATGACGGACGAGGACTGGAACAACGGCTTCGCCAAGTCCCTCGGCGTGTTCCTCAACGGCGCTGCGATCCCCGACATCGACGCGCACGGCCGGCCGGTGACCGACGACTCCTTCCTGCTGCTCTTCAACGCACACCACGAGGACATGCCCTTCGTGCTCCCCGGCCGCCGCTACGGCCGGTCCTGGTCCCTGGTGCTCGACTCCGCAGCCCCCGGCCGGGCCGCGGGCCCCGACACCCTGGCGGGCGGCCAGCGGCAGGTGCACTCCCGGTCGCTGGTCGTCCTGCGGCGGACTGGGTGACCGCTCGCCGCCCGGAGGTCACCCCGACCGCCACCTACCGGCTGCAGCTCGGCCCCGGCCAGGGCTTCGCCGACGTCGCGGCCCGGGTCGACTACCTGCACGCCCTCGGCGTCAGCCACGTCTACCTGTCCCCCGTCCTGCAGGCCACGCCCGGCTCGACCCACGGCTACGACGTCGTCGACCACGCCCAGCTGTCCGAGGACCTCGGCGGCGCGGCGGCGTTCGACGGTCTGGTCGGCGCGCTCGCCGCCCGGGGCATGGGCGTCGTGGTCGACGTCGTCCCCAACCACATGGCGGTGCCGACGCCCGCGACCCTCAACCTGCCGCTGTGGTCGGTGCTGCGTGACGGCCCGGCCTCGCCGTACGCCGCCTGGTTCGACGTCGAGTGGGACGTGCCGGGCCAGGCGCTGCTCATGCCCGTGCTCGGCCGCCGCATCGGTGAGTGCCTGGCCTCCGGAGAGCTGGTCGTCGACCGGTCCGGGCCGGAGCCGGTCCTGCGCTACCACGAACAGGTGTTCCCGGTCCGGCCGGGGACCGAGGGGCTGCGCCTGCCGGAGCTGCTCGACGCCCAGCACTACCGGCTGGCCTACTGGCGGGTGGGCGACGAG
>JALOLN010000231.1 GCA_025455945.1 Actinomycetes bacterium | reverse complement strand
CGTGAAGAAGACCTCGGTGCCGAAGTTCCGCGCCGGCGCGGAGTTCAAGGCATTCGTGAGCGGTGCCAAGAAGGTGGCGAAGGCGCCGGCGAAGAAGGCTGCTCCGGCGAAGGCTGCGGCGGCGAAGGCGGTGGCTCCGGCGAAGGCTGCGGTGAAGAAGGCCGCTCCGGCCAAGGCCGCCGCCAAGAAGGCACCGGCCAAGGCTGCACCGGCCAAGGCTGCTCCAGCGAAGGCTGCTCCGGCGAAGGCCGCGCCGGCGAAGGCCGCGGTGAAGAAGGCGCCCGCCAAGGCCGCGGTGAAGAAGGCGACCGCCAAGGCCGCGCCGGCCAAGGCTGCGGTGAAGAAGGCACCGGCCAAGGCCGCGCCGGCGAAGGCAGCAGCGAAGAAGGCGCCGGCGAAGAAGGCGCCCGCCAAGGCCGCTCCGGCCAAGGCGGCCGCCAAGAAGGCTCCGGTCAAGAAGGCCCCGGCCAAGAAGGCTGCGGCCAAGAAGGCCTGAGACCGCACGGATCCGCATCGCAGGCCCGGCACCGCGAGGTGCCGGGCCTGCTGCGTCTCAGCCGGGGGTACGACCCAGGATCTCGGCCACGACCTCCGCCGACCGCGGACCGAGTCCCAGCCGACGCGCGTCGTGGAGGTCCACGGCGGTGTCCACGTCCCGGCGCAGGGTGGCGATGCCCTCCAAGTCCAGCTCGTGCACCCCGGCGGCACGATGCGCGGACCGTGAGCGGTGCCCGAAGGACGGCGCGAAGTCGGTGACGGATCGGGCCACCAGCATGGTCGTGCCAATCCCCGTGGCGTCGCAGACGAACGCGCTGGGGTGCCCTGCAGCTGCCTGCAGGGCGAGCTCCAGCTCTGCGGGGCGCAGGGCGGGCAGGTCCGAGGACAAGGCCCCGACCCCGCAGCCGGGAAACCCCTCCGCGGCCCGGAAAACCCCGTGGCGCAGCGCAGGGTTGAGCCCGGCGTCGGGCACGTCCGGGACGACGTCCGCGCCGAGTGCGCCCAAGGCGTCCCGGGCTGAGGGCTCGCTCGTGACGACGACGAGCCCGCCGACGGAGGGGCAGGCGAGGGCGGCCGCCACCGTGTCGCAGGCGAAGGCCAGTGCCAGCTGCTCACGCAGGTCGCCCGCGAGGCGCCGCAGTCGTGACTTCGCGACGTCGAACCGCTTGACCGGCACCACGAGCGCCCAGATGGTCGGAGTGAGCGGCGGCGTCGGCATGACGTGGCCGATGATGCCAGGGCTGCTCGACACTGCCCCCGTCGGGCGCCAGGATGGCCGCACCAAGCGAACCGGAGGGTGTCGACGCGTGGCGCGGAAGAAGGTCGGGTTCTGGTACCGGCTGGCCGTCGTCGTCCTCAAGCCCCCGATGCTCGCGGTGTCGCGGCGGGACTGGCGCCACACCGAGCGGCTGCCGGCTGCCGGCGGGATCGTCGTGGTCGCCAACCATCTCTCCCACCTCGACCCTCTCGTCATGGCGCACTTCCTGTGGGACAACGGGCGCCCGCCGCGGGTCCTGGCGAAGTCGTCGGTGTTCGACTGGCCCGTCGCGGGCCGGGTCATCCGGGGCGCCGGCCAGATCCCCGTGCACCGCGAGACGGCGACCGCCGGCAGCGCGCTGCGCGACGCGGTGGCCGCCGTGCGCGCGGGCGAGGCCGTCGTCGTCTACCCGGAGGGGACCATCACCCGTGACCCGCGGCTGTGGCCCATGCGCGGCAAGACCGGTGCGGCGCGGATCGCCCTGACGACCGGATGCCCGGTGCTGCCGCTGGGGATGTGGGGTCCCCAGTTCGTCGTGCCGCCGTACCGGCCGCGGGTCCGGCTGGTGCCCCGGCGGACCGTCCACGTCTCGCTGGGGCCGCCCGTCGACCTGTCCGACCTCATGGGGCGGGACCAGACCGCCGAGGTGCTCGACGCCGCCACGGACCGGATCATGGCCGCGCTGGTGGCCCAGATCGCCGAGCTGCGCGGGGAGCCGCCGCCCGCCGCGCTGCTCGACCCGGTGGCCGCGGGGATCCCGCTGAGCGGCAACCCGCACGTCCACTACGAGGAGTACGACGAGAGGCGGAGGACACGATGAGCAGGGCAGCCGTCATGGGTACGGGATCCTGGGGGACCGCCTTCGGCATGATCCTCGCCGACGCCGGGACCGACGTCGTGCTGTGGGGCAAGGACGCCGACCTCGCTGCGCACATCACGGCGCGCCACGAGAACCTGCGCTACCACCCGGGGATCGAGCTCCCCCTGTCGATCCGGGCGACGACGGACCCCGAGGAGGCGCTGCGTGGGGCCGACTTCGTCGTGCTGGCCATCCCGGCGCAGGTGCTGAGGGAGAACCTCGTCGGGTGGCTGCCGTTCGTCCGGGACGACGCGCTGTACGTCAGCCTCATGAAGGGCATCGAGCTCGGCACCAGTCGGCGGATGAGCGAGGTCGTCCGCGAGGTGGCCGACGTCCCTGAGTCCCAGGTCGCGGTCGTGTCGGGGCCCAACCTGGCCCGGGAGATCATGCAGCGGCAGCCCGCAGCCACCGTCATCGCCTGCTCCGACGAGGAGAACGCCCGACGGCTGCAGGAGGCCTCGCTGACGGCCTACTTCCGGCCGTACACGAACACCGACGTCGTCGGGACCGAGCTCGGCGGCTCGGTGAAGAACGTCATCGCGCTGGCCAACGGCATGGCGGTCGGCATGGGGTTCGGCGAGAACACCCAGGCCTCGCTCATCACCCGGGGGCTGGCCGAGATGAGCCGGCTGGGCATGGCGCTGGGGGCCGACCCGCTGACCTTCTCGGGCCTGGCCGGGCTGGGCGACCTCATCGCGACCTGCCAGTCGCCGCTGTCCCGCAACCGGACCTTCGGGGAGAACCTGGGCCGCGGGATGACCGTCGCCCACGCCACGGCGGCCGCGAACCAGACCTGCGAGGGCGTGAAGTCCTGCCGCCCGATCCTGGAGCTGGCCCAGCGGCACGACGTCGAGATGCCCATCACCGAGCAGGTCGTCCGCGTCGTGCACGACGGGCTGGCGCCCTCAGCGATGGTCGCAGCGTTCATGAGCCGGATGGCGAAGTCCGAGCGGCTGGACGCCTAGCAGCCGCGCAGGGCGCGGTCGAGGTCGTCCCACAGGTCCTCGGCGTCCTCGATGCCCACGGACATCCGCACCAGCCCCAAGGGCACCGTCTGGCTCTCACCCGCCCATCGGCGGCGCCGTTCCAGGCTCGACTCCACCCCGCCGAGGCTGGTCGCGTGCACCCAGAGCCGGACGGCGGACGCGAGCCGGTCCGCCGCCGCGGCACCGCCGTGCGGCTCGACCGCGAGCAGCGCCCCGCTGCCCGGATAGCGCACCCGGGCGATCGCCGGGTGGCGGGCCAGCCGCCGGGCCAGCTCGGCCGCGGTGGCCTCGGCGCGGTCCACCCGCAGCGCGAGGGTGCGCAGCCCCCGCAGCGCTAGCCACGTCTCCATCGGCCCGGGCACGGCACCGTGCAGCGCGCGGAGGCCGGCCAGCCGGGCCTGCAGGTCGGGGTCGCGGACGACGGTCACCCCCAGCAGGACGTCGGAGTGGCCGGCGAGGAGCTTCGTCGCGCTGTGCACGACGACGTCGGC
>JALOLN010000062.1 GCA_025455945.1 Actinomycetes bacterium | reverse complement strand
GACCGGCTCATCGTGTTCGGCGGCGGTGTCCCGGTGCGGGTCGGCGGGGAGCTGGTGGGCGCCGTCGGGGTGTCCGGTGGCAGCGCCGAGCAGGACCGCGCCATCGCCGAGGCCGGCGCCGAGGGCCTCTCCCCCTCTACCTCCTCGAGTTGATCACCGCTCGGGAGGGGGCGCGGGACGGCGGAGCTGGCGGGACAGGGCCAGCGCCGCCGTCCGGACCGCGGGTGCCTGCCGAGCCGCGTCCAGCCGGCCGGCGCGACCGGTGACGGACAGCGCCCCGACCACCCCGCCGCCGTGGCCGAAGACGGGGGCGGCCGCACACACCACGCCCAGCCCCGACTCCTCGACGTCGAAGGCCACCCCCTGCGCCTGGATGCGCCCCAGCTCCCGCATCAGCCGCCCGGGCTGGACGATCGTGTGCCGGCTCAGCGCGGCCAGCCCGGCGTCGATCCGGGCCGTCACGACCTCCGGCGGGGAGAACGCGAGGATGGCCTTGCCCACACCGGTCGCGTGCGCGGGCATCCGCCCACCGATCCGCGAGGGCATGCTCGGCGCGCCCTTGCCGCGCAGGATCTCCAGGTAGACGACCTCGACCCCCTCGAGGACGGCGAGGTGCACGGTCGCCCCCGTCACCTCGCGCAGGTCCTCCATGAGCGGGCGGGCCGTCTCACGCAGGCTGCGCTCCCGCGGGGCCAGCTGGCCCAGTTCGAACAGCCGCATCCCGAGCCGGACGCCGTCCGGGTCGACCTCCAGGAGCCGATGCTCGGCCAGCTCGCCGACCATCCGGTGGGCGGTGGACTTGGGCAGCCCGGATCGGCGGGCCAGCTCCGCCAGGGTCAGCTGCGGGTGGTCGACGTCGAAGGCCGCCAGCAGCCGGACCGCCCGCCCGAGGACCGAGTTCGACCGCTGATCCCACTCACCGGAACGCATGCCTTGCATCCTCGGACCTCGGATCGGAGATTGTCGAGCACTGGTGCGATGGCGACCTTCGAGGAGGCTCGGGCATGGCGGTGCAGGAGGTCCCCCGCTCGGTGCACCCCCTGGCCCCCCTGCCCACGCCCCGCGCCGCGGCGTCCCGGGTACGCCCTGAGCCGGTGGACGGCGGGCTGAAGTCCGTCACCACCGCCCTGGACCTGCTGGACTGCTTCGCCCACGACGAGGAGCTCGGCGTGAGCGACCTGGCCCGGCGGCTGGGCGTCGCGAAGAGCACCGCGCACCGACTCCTGAGCACCCTCTGCGCCCGCGGGCTCACCGAGCAGAACCCGGAGACCGGTCAGTACCGGCTGGGACTGCACCTGTTCGAGCTCGGGCAGCTCAGCCAGAACCGGATCCGGCTGCGGCGCACCGCGCTGCCCCTGCTGGAGGAGCTGCGCGAGGTCAGCGGCTGGACGATCCACCTCGCGATCGCGGACGGCGCCGACGTCGTCTACCTCGAGCGGCTGGAGACATTGCGCTGCATGCAGCTGCTGGCCCAGGCGAGCCGCCGCTGGCCGGCGCACAGCACCGCCTCGGGCAAGGCGATCGCGGCGTTCGACCCCGCGGTCGAGCAGGCCCGACGTGGTGCCGGGTTTCCGTGGTGGACGCAGAACACCATCCGCAGCGAGCGGGCCTTCGACAAGGCGCTGGCCGAGACCCGCCGCCAGGGCGTGGCGATCTCCCAGGGCGAGGCGCGCCTGGGCCTGACCTCCGTCGCCGCCCCGGTACGGGACGCGACCGGCCGGGCCCGCGCCGCCATCTCCGTCGTGGGGCCGGCCGAGGACATGGCCCACGACCTCAACCGCCCGGCTCGGCTGGTGACCGTTGCGGCCCGCCGGCTGGCCCGTTCGTTGGCTATCTGAGACACAGCCGCCCCTGGACCGACCCTCGTTCCGCGATCGGGAACGACGCCCCGCCGCACCGCCGCGCCCTCCTACCGTGGGCGACGGCCCAGGCACGAAGGAGATGACACGTGGATGCCGTGTCCCAGGCCGAGGCGGCCGCCGCGCTGCTCGAGGCGTACACCACCCGAGTCCCGATCGAGCCGCTGCGTGACACCTACCCGGACCTGACGCTGGCCGACTCCTACGAGATCCAGCTGCTGCAGATGCGGCGACGGGTCGCGGACGGTGCGCGGGTGCTCGGCCACAAGGTGGGCCTGACGTCCCCCGTCATGCAGAAGCAGATGGGCGTCGACCAGCCCGACTACGGGCACCTGCTCGACGACATGTTCTTCCTCGAGCACCTTCCCGTGCCGACCGCGGCCTACCTCCAGCCGCGGATCGAGCCGGAGGTCGCCTTCGTCCTGCGCCGGCCGCTGCGCGGACCGGGTGTGACGGTGGCCGAGGCCATCGCCGCGGTCGACTTCGTGCTGCCGGCGCTGGAGATCATCGACAGCCGGATCCGGGACTGGAAGATCGGGATCCTGGACACGATCGCGGACAACGCCTCCTCCGGCGGCGTGGTCCTCGGCAGCCGGCCCACGCCCCTGTCCGCCGTCGACCTGCGCCTGGCCGGCTGCGTCCTGCACCGGGGCGGGGACGTCGTGGGCACCGGGGCCGGGGGCGCCGTCCTGGGCTCGCCGATCACCTCACTGGTGTGGCTGGCCAACACCGTCGGCGAGCGCGGCGTGGCCCTCGAGGCCGGCCACGTCGTCCTGCCCGGATCGGTCACCGCGTCGGTTCCCGTCGCTCCGGGCGACGCCTTCACCGCCACCTTCGCCGGACTGGGCAGCGTGACCGCACGCTTTTCCGAGGAGACCTCATGAGCACCAGCAAGGCCACCGCCGCGATCGTCGGGCCGGGGAACATCGGGACCGACCTGCTCGCCAAGCTGCTGCGCAGCGAGCACGTCGAGGTGCAGTACATGATCGGCGTGGACCCGGCCTCCGACGGCCTGGCCCGGGCCAGGTCGATGGGTGTCGAGACCTCCCACGAGGGCGTCGACTGGCTGCTGTCGAGACCCACGGTCCCCGACCTCGTGTTCGAGGCCACCAGCGCGTACGCGCACCAGGCCAACGCCCCCCGGTACGCCGAGGCGGGGATGCAGGCGGTCGACCTCACCCCGGCGGCGATCGGGCCCTTCGTCTGCCCGCCGGTGAACCTCGACTTCCACCTCGACGCACCCAACGTCAACATGATCACCTGCGGCGGCCAGGCGACGATCCCCATCGTGTCCGCGGTGTCGTCCGTGGTCGACGTGGAGTACGCCGAGATCGTGGCGTCGATCTCCTCCCGGTCGGCCGGCCCCGGCACCCGGGCCAACATCGACGAGTTCACCGTGACGACGCGGCGGGCGATCGAGGCCGTCGGCGGCGCGACGCGGGGCAAGGCGATCATCATCCTCAACCCGGTCGAGCCGCCCATGATCATGCGGGACACCGTGTTCTGCTCGATCCCCGCCGACTGCGACCGCGACGCCGTCGCCGCCGCGATCCACGACATGGTCACGCGGGTCCAGGAGTACGTGCCCGGCTACACCCTGCGGGCCGAGCCGCAGTTCGACGACCCGCGTGAGATCTGGAACGGCCTGGCCCGGGTCGCCGTCTTCCTCGAGGTGCTCGGCCGCGGCGACTACCTGCCGCCGTACGCCGGCAACCTCGACATCATCACGGCGTCCTCCGCCCGGGTCGGCGAGCTGCTCGCCAAAGCCAGGGCCGAAAGAACCGCCCAGTCGTCCGGGACGACCACCTCGAGCACCGCGGGAGCGACGGCATGACCGACGTCAGCACCGACCCAGCCGACAAGCCGGGCATCCGGATCACCGACTCCACGCTGCGTGACGGCAGCCACGCCATGGCGCACCGCTTCAGCGAGGAGCAGGTGCGCGCCGTCGTGCACGCCCTCGACGCCGCCGGCGTGCAGGTCATCGAGGTGACCCACGGCGACGGCCTCGGCGGCTCGAGCTTCAACTACGGGTTCTCCCTCGTCGACGACATCCAGCTGGTGAAGGCCGCCGTCGAGGAGGCCCATCAGGCGAAGATCGCCGTCCTCATGCTCCCCGGCCTCGGCATCGTCGACGACCTGCGCCGGGCGCACGGCGTGGGTGCCACGGTGGCGCGCATCGCGACGCACTGCACGGAGGCCGACGTCTCGCGCCAGCACTTCAAGGCCGCCCGCGAGCTGGGCATGGAGACCGTCGGCTTCCTCATGCTCAGCCACCGGGTCGGCCCGGAGAAGCTCGCCGAGCAGGCCCGGATCATGGTCGACGCCGGCGCGCAGTGCGTCTACGTCGTCGACTCGGCCGGGGCGCTCGTCCTCAGCGACGCCCAGGCCCGGGTCCAGGCGCTCATCGACGAGATCGGCACGCAGGCCCAGGTCGGCTTCCACGGCCACCAGAACCTCTCGATGGGCGTCGCCAACTCGGTGCTCGCCTACCAGGCCGGGGCCCGCCAGGTGGACGGCGCGCTGCTCGCGCTGGGCGCGGGGGCGGGCAACTCCCCCACCGAGGTGCTGGCGGCGACGTTCGACCGGCTCGGCATCCCCACCGGGGTCGACGTCCAGGCGACGCTGGCCGCGGCCGAGGAGGTCGTCAAGCCGATCATCCCGCGGCTGCCGCACATGGACCGCTCGTCGATCGTCCAGGGGTACGCGGGGGTGTACTCCTCCTTCCTGCTGCACGCCGAGCGGGCGGCGGCGCGCTACAACGTGCCGGCGCACGAGATCCTCCAGCGGGTCGGCGAGGCCGGGTACGTCGGCGGCCAGGAGGACATGATCATCGACATCGCGCTGCAGCTCGCCGAGGAGCGCGACCTCGGCGACCTGGCCGCGGTGGGGGTCCGCTGATGGCCGGCTGGGACGTCGAGCGCGCCGTGGGCGTGCTCATGGCCGCCGAGGCCGACCGCCGGGACCTCGAGCCGATCACCGACGAGTGGCCCGACCTCGACCTGGCGACGGCCTACGCCGTGCAGGACGAGGTGCTGCGCCGCAAGGTCGCGGCGGGTGAGCGCGTCGTCGGGGTGAAACTGGGGCTCACCTCGCGGGCCAAGCAGCAGCGCATGGGCGTGGACTCGCCGCTGACCGGTTGGCTCACCGACGCGATGGTGCTGCCGACCGGGGCCCCCGTCCCGCAGGACGAGCTCATCCACCCGCGCGCCGAGCCCGAGATCGCCTTCGTCCTGGGCAGGCCGCTGGCCGGCCCGGGGGTCACCGCCGCGACGGCGATGGCGGCCGTCGACCGGGTCTACGGCGGGCTGGAGATCATCGACAGCCGCTACCGCGACTTCCGCTTCACCCTGCCGGACGTCGTCGCCGACAACGCCTCCTCGGCCCGCTTCGTCCTCGGCGCCATGGGGCTGCCCCCGGACCGACTCGACCTGGCGCTGGAGGCCGTGCTCGTCGAGGTCGGCGGGGCGATCGTCGACTCCGCGACGGGGGCGGCCGTCCAGGGGCACCCGGCGGAGGCGCTGGCCCTGGCCGCGAACGACCTGGGCCGGCGAGGCCTGCGGCTCGAGGCGGGCTGGCTGGTGCTCACCGGCGGCATGACCGACGCCGTGCCGGTGTCCCCCGGGGCGAAGGTGGCCGCCCACTTCACCTCACTCGGCTCCGTCACCGTCTCAGGAGGCTGACATGCCGTTCGTGGACGTCACCCTCGCCGAGGGGCGGACCCCCGAGCAGATCAGGGCACTGCAGCACGAGCTCACCCTGGCGGTGGTCCGCACGGTGGGCTCCCCGATCGAGAACGTCCGTGTCGTCGTCCGCGAGGTGCCGCCCACGCACTGGGCCGCCGGGGACGTGACCATCGCCGAGCGGCGGGAAAGGGGCTAGCACGTGGACTTCCACGGGCACATCATCGACGGGCAGGAGGTCGAGTCGCTCGACGGCGCCCGGATGCACACCGTCGACCCCTTCACCCGGGAGCCCTGGGCGCAGGTGGCCCTCGGCGGACGGGCCGACGCCGCCCGTGCGGTGGCAGCGGCACGGCGGGCCTTCGACGAGGGCCCCTGGCCGCGGATGGGGTACGAGAAGCGGCAGTCGCTCATCCACCGGCTGGCCGCCCTCATGGAGCAGCACGCCGACGAGCTCGCCGGCGCCGACACCCGGGACATGGGCAAGCCGACCACCCAGGCGCACCACGACGTGGCCCGCTCGGCGTGGAACTTCCGGTTCTTCGCCGACCACGCCCGGATCTCCGCGGCCGAGGCGTACCCGATGGACAGCGGGCACCACGCCTACAGCCGGTTCGACCCGGCCGGGGTGGTCTCGGCGATCGCCCCGTGGAACTTCCCGCTGATGCTCGAGACGTGGAAGGTCGCCCCGGCGCTGGCCTGGGGCAACACCGTCGTGCTGAAGCCGGCGGAGGACACCCCCGTCTCCGGGGCGGTCCTCGGCCGGCTGGCCATCGAGGCCGGCCTGCCGCCGGGTGTCCTCAACGTGGTCCAGGGCTACGGCCCGGACTCGGCCGGCGCGGAGCTCACCGAGAACCTCGACGTCGACCGGATCACGTTCACCGGCGAGTCCGGGACGGGCCGGATCATCGGGAAGGTGGCCGCCGGGCGGCTGTGCCCGGTGAGCCTGGAGCTCGGTGGCAAGGGGGCCAACCTCGTCTTCGCCGACGCCGCGATGGACAACGCCGTCCACTGGGCCGTGCAGGCCATCTTCCGCAACGCCGGGCAGGTCTGCCTGGCCGGCAGCCGGCTGTTCGTCCAGCGGGAGGTCTACGACGAGTTCCTCGACCGGTTCGTGGCCGCGGCGGAGGCGCTGCGGATCGGTGACCCCAAGGACCCGGCGACCGAGTTCGGGCCGCTGGCCAGCGAGGAGCACTTCGGCAAGGTCAAGGGGTACATCGATGGCGTCGAGGCCGACGGCGGCAAGATCCTCACCGGCGGGCTCGGCGAGGGCTGGTTCGTCAAGCCCACGATCATCGTCGACGCCCCGGCCGCCGCCCGGGTGTGCCGCGAGGAGATCTTCGGCCCGGTCGTCGTCGTCGCGCCGTTCGACTCCGAGGCGGACGCCGTCGCCATGGCGAACGACACCCGGTACGGGCTCAACGCGATGCTGTTCACGGAGAACCTCAGCCGCGCGCACCGCGTGGCGGCGGCGCTGAAGGCCGGCACGGTGTGGGTGAACTGCTTCTTCATCCGCGACCTGCGCGCCCCCTTCGGCGGGATGGGCGACTCCGGAGTCGGGCGGGAGGGCGGCTCGTTCAGCCGGGAGTTCTTCACCGAGCCGAAGGCCGTCGTCATGCAGGTCGACGGGGCCTGACCGCGGTCTGCCCCGCCGCCGTCCCGGGTCCGGCAGGATGGCCAGACCCGGGACGGTGGAGGGATGGGCGTGCCGACGACCGCAGCGTGGTGGCAGGAGCCGGGCTTCCCCGGCGTCCCGGCGCCGTCCGGCGCTGCTGCGGACGGCCTGGACCACCTGCGTCCGCTGCGTCCGACCGACCTCGACCGGCGCTGGTTCCTCGACTTCCACCACCCGCGGCCGCTGGTCCCGCTCGCGCTCCCGCTGGTCGACGACATCGGCACCGCGAGCCAGGCCGCCGCGCACGAGCTCCCGGTGGGCGTGGGCGGCGGGTTCGCCGCACGGCTGGTGGGCCCGCACGTCGTCCTCGGCCCCTGCCCCGCCCCGGAACCCGACCCTGATCACCGGGCGGCCGCAGCCGAGGAGCTGGACCGCTACCCCGCCCGGTTCCCCGGGGAGTGGGGGCAGCACAGCGCCGAGCTGCTGGCCGGCTACGCACGGCTCGACGCCGTCGACCTCGCCGCGTCGTCGGCAGCGCAGGTCGCCACGTACCTCGGGGCCGCCCGGCGGCTGCACCGGCGGGCCTGGCAGATCCACTTCCGGGTCATGTACCGGCTGTTCGCCCTGCAGCAGCGCTTCCTCGCCGCGTGCCGCGACGTGGGGCTGGCGGAGGTGGACGCGGTGGCGCTACTGGGCACCGCCGACACGCTCATCCGCGCCGCCGATCGGGCGCTGGCCGAGCTCGCCGCCGCGGCCGGGCCGGCCGGCCTGGCCGACGTGGTCCGCGCGGCCCCCCCGGGGAGGGTCCTGCCCGCGCTGCGCGGGCGCCCGGAGGCGGCCGGGTGGCTGGCCGGGCTGGACGCCGTGCTCGCCGTCCACGGGCAGCGTTCGGACGCGCTCAGCGACCTCACCGCACCGTCGTGGGCCGAGGACCCGGAGATCCCGCTGGCCCTCGTCCGGGCCACGCTCGAGTGCGGTCCGGGCCAGCCGCCGGTGCCGGCCGACCAGCGGTCCCAGCAGGTGCTCGACACGCTGAGCCCGGCGGCGCGGCGGCGCCTGGAGCCCGCGCTCGTCGACGTCCAGCGGGCCGACGTGGCGTGGTGGAACGAGGAGCACAACGCGCTCATCGACCTGCGCGTGCACCTGCCGGTGCGCCGGGTGGCGCTCGCCCTCGCCGCGCACTGGCGCACCCCCGCCCGCGACGACGTGCTGCTCCTGACGGCCCCCGAGGTCGACGCCGTGCTCGCCGGTGCGGCGTCCTGGGCGGACCTGGCGCCGCTGGCCGGCGCCCGGCGCGACTACCTCGCCGGCTGGCGGGGCCGGCGGGCCGAGCTGCCGGCCGTGCTCGGGTCGGGCCCGGCGGTCGTCGACGTCGTCCTCGACGAGATCCTCGGCGCCTCGGCCGGGCGCCCGCCCGGCGACGCGGCGGCCGACCTGACGCTCCTCACCGGCTTGGGCGTCTCCGGGGGGACGGCCACCGGACCGGCCCGGCTGCTGCGCACCGCGGCGGAGCTGGCCGAGGTGCGCCCCGGCGAGGTTCTGGTGTGCGAGGCGACCTCGCCGAGCTGGACGCCGGTCTTCGACCGGCTGGCCGGCTGCGTCTGCGACGCGGGCGGGATGCTCACCCACGCGGCGATCATCAGCCGGGAGTACGGGCTGCCCTGCGTGTGCGCAGTGGGGACCGCCACCCGGACGATCCGCACCGGCGACGTGGTCCGGGTCGACGGCACCGCCGGGACGGTCCGCGTGCTGGCCCGAGCACCCCGTGCGGGGCCTGCGGCGTGAGCAGCTCCCCCTGGGTCCGCAGCCTGGACGACCCCGCGGCGGCCGACCGCGCCGTCGCCGGGGGGAAGGGCGCTGCCCTGGTGCGGCTCCGGGCGGCGGGGCTGCCCGTGCCGGCGGGGTTCGTCGTGGTCAGCGCGGCCTCGCTCGATCGGCCGCTGGGGGCGGCGGTGCCCGCGGAGGTCGCGGCGGCGGTGGCCGCCGGCTACGCCGCGCTCGGCGCCGACCCGCTGGTCGCCGTCCGCAGCTCGGGGGTGTCGGAGGACTCCGAACGGGCCAGCGCGGCCGGGCTGCTGCGCACCGAGCTCGGCGTCCGCGGCGTGCCCGACGTGCTGGCGGCGGTGGCCCGGTGCTGGGACAGCGGGTCCGGCCCGGCGCTGAAGCAGTACCTGCGCCGCCACGGCGGGCCGGCGGGCGCCGCGGTCGCGGTCGTCGTCCAGGTGCTGGTGCCGGCGCGCGCCGCCGGGGTCGCGATGACCCGGCACCCGGTGAGCGGCGACCCCGAGGTGGTCGTCGTCGAGGCCACCCCGGGGCTCGGGGCGCCGGCGGCCGAGGGCCGAGTCGTGCCGGAGCACCTCGAGGTCGGCCGTGCGGACGGGCGGACCCGGTGGCGCCGGCCGGGCCGCCGCGACCTGGTCCTCGTGGTGGCCGACGGCGAGGTGCGGGAGCGGCGGGTCGACCCAGCCGGAGCGGACCGGTCGGTCCTCAACGACGCAGAGGCAGCCGCCGTCGCCGGCCAGGCGCTGCGGGTGGAGGACGTCCTCGGGTGCCCGGCTGACGTCGAGTGGGCGCTCGCGGCCGACTCGGCGGAGGTCCTGGTCCTGCAGGGCCGGCCGATGACCGGGCGGCTCAGCCCGCGCTGACCTGCCGGACCGCCGCCTCCAGCAGGCCGGCGAGCTCAGCCTGCTCGTCCCGGTCGAGCACCTCGAAGGCCGGGGCAACCAGCCGGTCGGTGAGGTCCTCGGCCGCCGTGCGCAGCCCGGCCAGGTGCGAGACGTCCTCGTACGGCCCGGGCCAGCCGAAGAAGCGGGCGTTGGCCTCCCCTCCCGACCCGGCGAGCACCGCCTGCCGCGGGGACAGCCCGACCGCGACGACAGCGAGGGCGTGCAGGCCGCCACGGTGCTCGCGCAGCACGTGCAGCGCCTGGGCGGCCCGGCCCTCCGGGTCGGCGGGCCGCGGCATCGCCCGCCAGCCGGCGAACAGCGGCAGGCCGGTGACCTCGGCGCCGTCGGCGACCAGCTCGGCGAGATCGGCGAGCCGCCCGGCGCCGGCCAGCCCGGCGAGCCGCGCCCGGCCCCATTCCTGGCAGGCCTGCGCGTAGCGGGCGGCGGCCGCAGCGGGCGGCACCGCCCCACGCCCGGCGTCCCAGGCCAGCCGGACGACGTCCGCAGGGTAGAAGGCCGCCGCGGCCGTGACCACGTCGGCGTCGACGTCGCCGAGGACCCCGCAGCGGCCCACGAAGTACGCCGACCACACGTCGGCGGTGAGCCCGTGCTGGACGGCGGCCGCCTTGGCGTACCGGGACATCATGAACGCCCCCCCGAGCCGGCCGATGGGGCCCTTGACCGAGGTGGCGAACCCGGTGTCGGCGGCGGTCACCGGGACGCTCCGGGGGTCACGGCCCGCCGGGCGGCCAGCCAGTCGGGGCGCAGCTCCCCGGCGGCGACCAGCTCAGCGGGGCCGGTGAGGACGACACCGCCGTCGCTGTCGTCGTCGAGGCCGAGCCGACCGCCCGGGACGTCGACGGTCCACGGCCCCGGCCGGTCGGTGCCGGCGGCGCGGGCCCGGCGGCGAGCCACGGCGTAGGCCGCGCAGGCTCCCGTCCCGCAGGACAGCGTCTCGCCGACGCCGCGCTCGAACACCCGCATCGCGATCTCCCCATCGCCGCGCTCG
>JALOLN010000230.1 GCA_025455945.1 Actinomycetes bacterium | reverse complement strand
ACCGGATCTCAGCCGCCGAGACCAAGCACCTCGGCGCCATCCGCACCCTGCTCACGCGCTACCGGGTCACCGATCCAACGAAGGGCATGCCGGCCGGTGAGTTCCAGTCCGACGCCTTCCAGGACATGTACGACGATCTCCTCGCCAGCGGCTCGGCGAGTCTTCAGGAGGCGTTGGATGCGGGGGCCACGGTCGAGCGCCACGACATCGCCGACCTGCGGGCCGCGATGGTCGGCCTGACCACCACCGACGTGAAGACCGTCTACACCAACCTGGTCCGCGCATCCCAACAGCACCTGGCAGCCTTCACCCGCTGATCGTTGCACCGCTGCCCGTCCCATTCCGGCCCTCTAGCCGCGCACCACCCCACGGGATCAAGGAGTAGTCCACCACCGGACATCGCGTCGGTGGTGGACTACTCCTTGATCGCTGAGATGCGAGCGCCCACGGGGGCGGGCTCAGCGTCCGCCGCCGTGCCCGTCGGCAGTGCCGGCCCGCTGCTGAGCCTGGGTCTGTGCCTGGGTGCGGGCCGGGGCGGGGTCGCTGCACCGCGTAGGCGCCTGCTCCTGCTCACGCACCTGCTCCTGCTCGCGCACCTGCTCGCGGGCTGGCTCGCGGGGTTGCTCCTGCTTGCGGGCCCGCTCCCGCACCTGCTCCTGCTCGCGCACCTGCTCACGGGCTGGCTCGCGCACCTGCTCCTGCTTGCGGGCCTGCTCGCGCACCTGCTCGCGCACCTGGCTTGACACCTGGAGCCCCTTGCCGCCTCCTGAAGCCGGCTCGGCTCCGCTCGGTTGAGCTGCCGCCAGACCGCCTGCGCTCAACGCGAGCGCGAGGGCCGGCGCCGCCAGTGCCGCCTTGGTCGTGATCCTCACCACGCCACCTCCTTCGTCCCCTCAAGGAAAGGGCGCGGGCATGGAAGACCCGTCAAGGCGGGGTGGAGGACGCGTGGACGTCCGGGAACCCGCATGGCGGTGGCGGTGGGATTTGAACCCACGGAGGGGTTGCCCCCTCACACGCTTTCGAGGCGTGCTCCTTAGGCCGCTCGGACACACCACCGCCGGGTAGCGTACCGGAGGCCGTGATCACTCCCCGAACCGACGACGGGCCGCGAACCACTCGACGAGCAGGGCCCCGCACTCGTCCGCGAGGACCCCGGCCACGACCTCGGGGCGGTGGTTGAGGCGTCGGTCGCGGACGACGTCCCAGAGCGAGCCGACGGCTCCGGCCTTGGGGTCGAAGGCCCCGAACACCACCCGGGCGACGCGGGAGAGCACCAGCGCTCCGGCGCACATCGTGCAGGGCTCGAGGGTCACGACGAGGGTGCAGCCGTCCAGCCGCCACTCCCCCCGTGCTGCCGCCGCCTGGCGCAGCGCGACGACCTCGGCGTGCGCCGTGGGGTCGCCGCACTCCTCCCGCTGGTTGCGCCCCCGGCCGAGGACCCGGCCGTCGGCGTCCAGTACGACGCACCCGACCGGAACGTCGGCGGCGTCACCGGCCCGGCGCGCCTCGTCCAGCGCCAGGCGCATCGCCTCGTCGTACGCGTGCGTGGGCACCGGCCGGGCCGCTAGCCGGCTTCCTGGTCGACAGCCTGCTCGAACTCCACGCCGAATCCCAGCCGGGTGGCGATCGAACCGAGCACCTCGTCGGGGTAGAGCTCGAGGTCCTCGCACAGCGCGACAACCTCCATCGGCGGCAGACCTAGGTCCTCGAAGATGGCCAGGTCACCCGCGGGCTGGACCTCCTCGAGGTCCTCCCCCTCCGGCATCGGCAGGTCCAGGTGGTCCAGCACCTCGCGGGCGATGGGCCAGTCCTGAGCCGCAGTGACGTCCGACAGCAGCAGCCGCTCCTCCTCGCCGAGCACGCGGACGGCGACGAAGAAGTCCTCGGCCACGGACACCAGTCCGATCGAGCCGGCCTCGCCCGGCTGCTGCCGCAGCGCGTGCACCAGGGTCTGCAGGCTGTCCGCCGCTCGCACCGGCAGCGGGGCGGCGACCCACTGCCCCTCCTCGCGGTAGGCCGCCACCGCGAAGTCGGTGCCTGTCTCGTCGACCTGGCTGTCGGCCATGGGCGCATCGTGGCACGGCGCGGCTGCCGAGGACAGGGGCTTTCCGGCCCTGGACACCCCGCTAGCCTCCACCCATGCGCGTCAACGTCGTCGACCATCCCCTCGTCGCCCACAAGCTCACGGTGCTGCGCGACGAGCGCACCGACTCCCCGACCTTCCGGCGGCTGGCCGAGGAGCTCGTCACGCTGCTGGCCTACGAGGCGACGCGCAGCGTGCGCACCGAGCCGGTCCGGGTCCGCACGCCGGTGGCGGGGGCGAACGGCGTCCACCTGGCCTACCCCCGTCCGCTGGTCGTGCCCATCCTGCGGGCCGGGCTGGGCATGCTCGAGGGGATGACCCGCCTGGTGCCGACCGCCGAGGTGGGCTTCCTCGGCATGCTGCGCGACGAGACCACGCTGGTCGCCTCGACCTACGCCGACCGGCTCCCCGAGGACGCGACGGGTCGGCAGGTCTTCGTCCTCGACCCCATGCTCGCCACGGGGGGGACACTGATCGCGGCGATCGAGCTGCTCCTCGCCCGCGGGGCCAGCGACGTCACCGCCATCTGCCTGCTGGCGGCGCCCGAGGGGCTGCGCCGGCTCGAGGCGGCGTTCGGCGGACGCGTCGACGTCACGGTGGTGACCGCCGCCGTCGACGAGCGGCTCAACGACAAGGGCTACATCGTGCCCGGCCTCGGCGACGCGGGCGACCGCCTCTACGGCGTCGTGTAGCCGCTCACAGGGCCGCGAGGATGTCCTCGACCCGGTCCTTGGCGTCGCCGAAGAGCATCTGGCTGTTCTCCTTGAAGAACAGCGGGTTCTGCACACCGGCGTAGCCCGTCGCCATCGAGCGCTTGAAGATGACGACGTGCCGGGCCTCCCACACCCGCAGCACCGGCATGCCGGCGATGGGGCTGGCCGGCTCGTCGATCGCCGCGGGGTTCACGGTGTCGTTGGCGCCGATGACGAGGACGACGTCGGTGTCGGCGAGGTCGTCGTTGATCTCGTCCATCTCGAGGACGATGTCGTAGGGCACCTTGGCCTCGGCCAGCAGGACGTTCATGTGCCCGGGCAGCCGGCCGGCGACGGGGTGGATGCCGAAGCGGACGTTGACCCCGCGCTCGCGCAGCCGCCGGGTCAGCTCGGCGACGGGGTACTGCGCCTGGGCCACGGCCATGCCGTACCCCGGGGTGATGACGACGGAGGACGCGTCGGTGAGCAGCTCCGCCGCACCCTCGGCCGTGACCTCGCGGTGCTCGCCGTAGTCGACGTCGGAGGCCACGGTGCCGCCCTCGACGCCGAACCCGCCGGCGATGACGGAGATGAACGACCGGTTCATCGCCCGGCACATGATGTAGGACAGGTAGGCACCGGAGGAGCCGACCAGCGCGCCGGTGATGATGAGCAGGTCGTTGCTCAGCAGGAAGCCCGCGGCCGCCGCGGCCCACCCGGAGTAGCTGTTGAGCATCGAGACGACGACCGGCATGTCGCCGCCGCCGATCGAGGCCACCAGGTGCCACCCGAGGAACAGCGCGAACGCGGTCATGACCCCGAGCAGCG
>JALOLN010000061.1 GCA_025455945.1 Actinomycetes bacterium | reverse complement strand
CGCCGTGTCGAACAGCTCGACCGCCATGACCCCGGTCACCTGCAGCGCCTGGGCGATGCGCAGCGCCGCGTGCTGGGCGGCCAGCGCGTGGTCCGCCGCGATGCCCGGGGCCGGGGCGTAGACCTCGCGGCAGACCCCGTCGACCTGTACGGACTCCACGACCGGGTAGACGACGGCCTGCCCGCTCGGGGACCGGGCGACGAGCACGGCGAGCTCCCGCAGGAAGTCGACCCGCTCCTCGACGAGCATCGGGACCCCGGCGTCCAGCCAGTCCGCGGCCTCGTCCACACCGCGGACCAGGCGCACGCCGCGGCCGTCGTACCCGCCGCGTGCGGTCTTGACCACGCCGACGCCGCCGGCCTCGTCGGTGAGGAAGTCGCGCAGGTCCCCCACCGACCGGACCCGGCGCCACCGCGGCACGGGGACGCCCACCTCCGCGAGGCGCTCGCGCATGACGATCTTGTCCTGGGCGTGCACCAGCGCGGCCGACCCCGGCCGGACGGCGACGCCGTCCGCCTCGAGCGCCTCCAGGTGCGCGGTCGGGACATGTTCGTGGTCGAACGTGAGGACGTCGCAGCCCGCGGCGAACCGCCGCACGGTCTCCAGGTCGCGGTGGTCGCCGAGGACGACGTCGTGGACGACCTGCGCGGCGGAGTCGTCCGCGGAGTCCGCCAGCAGCCGGAACCGCACCCCGAGCGCGATCCCGGCCTGGTGCGTCATGCGGGCCAGCTGACCGCCGCCGACCATGCCGACGACCGGGAAGTCCTGCGGCCCGGGCGTCGTCACGGCGCGGAGCCTAGCCGCGACCCGTCAGAGTCCGAGCTCGCGGGCGATGAGCATCCGCTGCACCTCGGAGGTCCCCTCGCCGATCTCGAGGATCTTGGCGTCGCGGTAGAACCGCCCCACCGCGTAGTCGTTGGTGAAGCCGTACCCGCCGTGGACCTGCGTGGCCGCCCGGGCGTTGTCCATCGCCGCCTCGGAGGCCACCAGCTTGGCCACCGCCGCCTGCCGCTTGAAGGGCTCCCCGCGCAGCATCCGGGACGCGGCGTCGTAGTAGGCCAGCCGGGACGTCGACGCCCGCACCTCCATGTCCGCGACCATGAACGCGACCGCCTGGTTGCGCCCGATGGGCCGGCCGAACGCCTCCCGGGTGTTCGCGTAGCGGACCGACTCGTCGACGCACCCCTGGGCCAGCCCCGTGGACAGGGCGGCGATGGCGATCCGGCCCTCGTCGAGGATCTGCAGGAACTGCGCGTAGCCGCGGCCCCGCTCGCCGACGAGGTTGGCCGCCGGCACCCGGACGTCGGTGAACGACAGCTCGTGGGTGTCGGAGCAGCGCCAGCCCACCTTGGAGTACCCGGGGGCCACGCTGAACCCGGGGGTCCCCGCCGGGACGAGGATCGACGAGATCTCCTTGCCGCCGTCCGGCCGCTGCCCGGTCACCGCCGTGACGGTGACGAACCCGGTGAACTCGGTACCGGAGTTGGTGATGAAGGCCTTCGAGCCGTTGATGACCCAGGTGTCGCCGTCCAGGACGGCCGTGGTCCGGGTGGCGCCCGCGTCCGTGCCCCCGCCGGGCTCGGTGAGCCCGAAGGCCCCGAGCACCTCGCCGGCGGCCAGGCGGGGCAGCCACTCGCGGCGCTGCTCCTCGGTCCCGAACCGGTAGATCGGCATGGCCCCGAGGGACACCCCCGCCTCGAGGGTGATCGCCACCGAGGAGTCGACCCTGGCCAGCTCCTCCAGCGCCAGGCACAGCGCGAAGTAGTCGCCACCCATCCCGCCGTACTCCTCGGGGAACGGCAGCCCGAACAGTCCGAGCCGGCCCATCTGCCGGACGACGTCGGCCGGGAACTCCCCCCGCTCGTACAGCTCGCCGATGACGGGGGCGACGACGTCGTGCGCGAACTCCGCCACGGTCTTGCGCAGGGCCTCGTACTCCTCACTCAGCCGCATGTCCACGACCCGCACCTCCACCATCGCCCGCGACCGGGTGCCCGGCCGCCGCCCTGGCCACCGCTTTCGCCATGGTGGCACGTCGGCCGTACGCTGGAGCGATGGCCCCCGACCCCTCCGTGCCGGCGCCCGTGCCGAGCCGCGGCTGGGTGCGGGCCGTCTGGGGCCGCGTCGAGCAGCTGGTCCGGGAGGCCACCAAGTTCGGGATCGTCGGCCTGGTCGCGCTGGTCGTGGACGTCGGCCTGTTCAACCTGCTGCGCTTCGCCGGCGGGGAGGGGCCCCTCTACGACAAGCCGCTCACCGCGAAGGTCATCTCGGTGGTCGCCGCCACCCTCGTGGCCTACGCCGGCAACCGGTTCTGGACGTTCCGGCACCGCGCCCGCACCGGCTACGCCCGCGAGTACCTGCTGTTCTTCGTGCTCAACGGTGTGGGACTGGCCATCTCGGTCGGCTGCCTGTGGATCAGCCACTACCTGCTCGACCTCACCAGCCCCCTGGCCGACAACATCTCGGCCAACGTCGTCGGGCTGGCCCTCGGCACCCTGTTCCGCTTCTGGTCCTACCGCCGCTGGGTGTTCACCGAGCAGCAGGAGGACGACGAGCTCAGCCGGGAGCTGCGCCAGCCGGTCTGACCCCGAAACCGGGTCAGCCGCCGGCCGCCACGGCGACCCCCGCGCGCAGCACCGGCGCGGCGTCGGGCCGCGGCTCCCGCCCGTCGAGGAGCAGCTCGACGACCCAGCCGCCGGAGGCGGCCACCACGACGTGGGAGCAGCCGCGGACGCCGGCCAGCGGCACAGCCTCGTCGTCGACGTCGACGACGAGCCCGACCCCCAGGGCGGCGCCCAGCCAGGCGCCGGACGCCGGCACGCTGACCGTGACGAGCACACCAGGACGCCGGGCGCTGTGCCGCACCGGCACGGCGGCCCCCGACCGGACCCGGCTGACGACCCAGCCGGACGCCTCGAGGGCGTCGGCGAGGGTCTCGGCGAGCACGACGAGCCGGTCGGCGGTGGGCTGACCGGGACCGCCGGGTCCGGCGGTGAGGCAGGCGAGGGCGGCGCTGAGCAGCGACTCCTCGGCCCGCCCGCGCAGCGCGCGCCGGTCCCGGCCGCCCAGGTCGGGGTCGGCGACCACCGGCAGGTCGGTCCCGGTGCGCTTGGCCCGGTACTGCGCCTCGTCGGCCAGGGCGAACATCCGGGCCACGGTCGGCACGGTCGTCAGCTGCTCGGTCGACGCGACCCCGCAGGCGACACCGACGCCGTAGGGCGCGTCAGCAGCACCGCGGAGAAAGGCCGCCGCCAGCGCCGAGGCGACCTCCAGACCGTGGCCGGGGAGCACGGCGCAGAACTCGTCGCCGCCGAGCCGCCCCGCGACCGCGCCCGGCACCTTGCCGGTGGCCACGGACAGCGCGGTGGCGACGGCGACGAGGGCCCGGTCGCCGGCCTCGTGCCCGAAGCGGTCGTTGGCCTGCTTGAGGCGGTTGACGTCGGCCATCACCACCGACACGGGCGGGCCGCCGGCCCGCTGGCCGGCCAGGGCGACCTCCAGCCGCTCCTCCACCAGACGGCGGTTGCCCAGCCCGGTCAGGGGGTCCTGGTAGGCCAGCCGCTGCACGAGGGCCAGGTGCTCCACCTGGGCGATGCCGGCGGACACCAGCCCGGCAAAGGCCTGCGCGAACGCGAGGTCGCCGTCGTCGAAGCGCGGGGCCTCGGCCGACCGGGTCGCGAACAGCTCGCCCCAGATCCGCCCCTCCGCCAGGATCGGCGCGGCCAGGGCGGAGGCGGCCCCCAGTCCCTCCAGCAGCGCTCGCTCCGCGGGGTCCGCCTCGGGGTCGTCGACCCGGACCGTCCACGGCCGGGCCTCGTCGACCATGCGGACGAGCAGCGGGAAGTCGGCCAGCCGGTACACCTCGTCGGAGGGGTGCCGGTCCTCCCCCGGAGCGAGCTCCCCCGCGTTGACGAGGACGCGGACCAGGCCACGCTCGCGCTCCAGCTCCGAGACCGACACCGACCGGGCGCCGAAGGCGAACCGGGCCTCCTCGGCGGCGCGCTCGACGACGTCCGCGAGGGACCCGGCGTGGGCCAGGGCCCGGGCCAGCCGCACCAGGCCGGCCAGGCGTTCGTCCGCTCCGGGCATCGCCCCCGTGACGGCGCCGGTCATCGGCCGGGGCCGGTGAGCAGGGCGCAGGCCACCAGCGCGCGCAGCGTCGGGCCGAGCGGCCCGAGCTCCGCACTGATCTCGTCGACGTACACCTCGACGAGCCAGCGGTCACCGACCCGGTCCGGGCCGCCCGCCATGAGCACGCCGGTGTACCCCCCGGCGTCGAGAACGGCCAACTCGGCGGCGTCGATGTCGGGGTCCGTCGTGAGCAGCACCGCCCCTCCGCCGTCGAGGACCGCCGCGGTGTACGGGTACTCGGCCAGGTCGAACTCGGCACCCGCCGCGGAGAAGCCGCTGTGCTCCGGCTGCTCCGCGCCGGTGAGCCGGTAGGTGGAGAACCGGACGGTGCGCAGCAGGTTGCTGCCCCTCTCGGCCCGCGACACCCACCACCCGGCGGCGTCGACGAGCCGGGCGACGGCGTCGCCGACGACCTCGAGCCGGCTCTGGACGCCGTCCGCCGGCGCGTGGTCGAGGGTGCGCAGCACGTCCTCGAGGACGAACGGCGGAGTGGCGGTCCGGCCGCGGACCCGGCGCCGGTCCACCGCCCGTCCGCGGGGCCGCGCCGTCCGCTCGGCGAGCCGGATCGCCGCTTCGGCGCGCAGTCCCCGCCCGGCCACCACGGGACCCCGCGCCCGGCTGCGCTTCGCCCGGCTCTGCGCGGCGTCGGCGAGCCGGAACAGCCGGCCCGCGCTGTCGACGGGGCCGACCGGGTCGCCGGTCGAGGCGACCCCGCAGGCGACGCCGTCCTCCAGCCCGGCCCGGGCCCGTCGGCAGATGTCCTCGGCGACCCACACCGCGTGGTCGGCGGGGTTGCCCTCGATGACCACGCAGAACTCGTCGCCGCCGATCCGGCCGGCCAGGCTGCCCGGGACCAGGGCGGCGGAGGCCGACAGCAGCCCGGCGAAGTGCGCCAGGGCCCGGTCGCCCGCCTCGTGCCCGCGCTGGTCGTTGATCTGCTTCAGGCCGTTGACGTCGACGACGATGAGGCTGACCACCGTGCCGTCCGTCCGGTGCCGGGCGAGCGCCGCGTCGAGCCGGTCGTCGACGGCCCGCCGGTTGGCGAGCCCGGTGAGCTGGTCGGTGTAGGCGAGCCGGGCCACCCGGTCCAGGTGCTCGCCCTGGGCCAGGGCAGCGGCCAGCTGCGCCGCGACGGCCAGCGCGTAGTCGCCGTCCGCGACCGTGTAGGGCGGCTCGGCCACGTGCCGGGTGACGAACAGCTCACCCCAGACCCGCCCCTCGAGGTTGATCGGCACGGACAGGCAGGAGCCCTTGCCGAGCCGCTCCAGCAGGCGCACCAGCGCCGCGTCGTGGCCGGGTGAGCTTGGCGGCTGGTCGACCTGCTGGACCTGCGGCTCGCCGAAGGCCCACGTCGTCTCGAGGAACGGGTACTCGGTGAGCGGGTAGACCTCGTCGACGGGGTCGGGCAGCTCACCCGGTGCGAGGTCGCCGTCGTTGAGCAGGACCCGGACCTGCGCGCGGTCACGCTCCCAGACGGACACCGAGAGCGAGGCGGCGCCGAGCGCGCGGCGGGCGGCCTGCGCGGAGCGCCGCAGGACGACGTCGGTGGACTGGCCACCGGCAGCCGCCCGGGCAATCTCCGTCAGGGCGTGCAGCCGTGCCGAGGAGGAGTCGGGCAGGCGGGGGTGCGCCTCGGGCAGATCCCGCGCGGCCGTCACTCCACACCCCCTTCCACTCGGGCCGGCACGCCTCCCGACGGGCCCCGACACCCCGGCTCGATACTCCATCGGCTGCCGGGACACCGTCCTGGACCCCGGTTCGCGAGCCGGTCACCCTGGCCCCCAGCAGGCTAGCCCGGGCGGGGGACCGAGCCCGCGGCACGTCGGACGGCGAACGGCTCGACCAGGCCGAGCCCACGCAGCGGCCGGCGCCACAGCCCGACTGTGACGAAGCCCTGCTCAGCGCCAAGGTCGGCCGCGGTGGCCGCGTCGCACAGCACCGAGCCGGGACGGGCCAGGGCGGTGAGCCGGCTGGCCAGGTTCACCGTGGTCCCGAAGACGTCCCCCATCCGGCTCACGACGAGCCCCGTCGCCAGCCCCACCCGCAGCTCCGGGACGGCCGGGTCACCGGCGAAGGTCTCGAGCAGCGACAGCGCCGCGTCCGCGGCCGCCGTCGGCTCGTCGGCGACGAACAACACCTCGTCGCCGAGCGTCTTGACCAGGCGTCCGCCGCTGGCGGACACGATGTCGGCCGCCATGTGCTCGAAGCGCTCCACGAGGTCGGCCAGCCGGCGCTCGTCGAGCCGCCGGGCCAGCCGGGTGAACCCCACGAGGTCGGCGAACCCGACCGTGGCGTGGACGGCGTCGAGGAGGGTCTCGTCGTCGGTGAGCACTCGGTGGGCGGCGGCGGCCAGGCGGCGGCGCCAGGCCTGCACGAGGAACGCCTCCAGGTCGGGCAGCAGCCGCTGAGCCAGCTCGTAGGCGGCCCCGATGTCCAGCCCGTCCCGCCGCCCCGTGCCGCCGGAGAGCTGCTCGATGACCAGGTCCACCTCCCAGTCGGCGAGCCGCGCCGTGGTGTGCCCCAGCGCACGCACCAGGCCCACCGCGAGGTCCTCGGAGAGCACGCCCTCCTCGACCAGGGAGAGCAGCTGACGCAGTGCCGTGACGTCGGCATCGGTGTAGACGACGGAGTCACCGGTGTCGGCGAAGCCGAGCGCCCGCCAGTACCGACGGCCTTCCTCGACGCTGACGCCGACCTTCGCGGCCGCCTCGTTTCGGGTGTACCGGCGGGGGCTCCCGAGGATGAGCTCCTCGAGGTCCCGGGCGCGCGGCGGAGTGCTCACTCCGAGTCGGCGAGCTTCTTGCGCCGTACCTGGTCCGCCTCGACCAGCTGGTAGATGTCGCGCTGGACGCCCTCGACGCCGGGCACGTCGGCGATGACGAGGTTGCCGTCCTCCGAGGCGGAGGAGACGGTGAGTGTCCCGCAGCGCAGGATCCGCTCCACCACCGAGTAGCTGAACTGCACGTCGTTGACCTTCGACAGCGGCATGTCCATGCCGCGCCGGGAGAGGATCCCGGTGCGGGTGATGATCCGCCGGTCGGTGAAGACGTACTGGGTCGTCAGCCAGGCGAGCAGGGGCCGGACGAACCAGACGCCGATGACGAGGACCGCGACGGCGAGGACCACCCACCCGGCGGAGCCGAGGAAGCCGTCGTCAGGGGTCAGGGCCAGGACGTAGGAGGTCAGGGCGACCGTGCCGAGCAGCACGATCGACGGGACGACCATCGACCGCCAGTGCGGCCGCAGCTCGAACTGCACGCTCTCCCCGGTCGCCAGCAGCTTCTGCGGGTACCCCATGACGGCATCGTTCCACGGCCCGCGCGGTCAGCGCAGGTGCACGACGTCGCCTGCGGCGAGCGCCACGGTCCCGGTGGCCGTGCGGACGACCAGCCGCCCCGCAGCGTCCACGTCCACCGCCTCCCCCTCGACCACGGCACCCCCCGGGACGTCGACCCGGACGGTGCGCCCGAGCGTGGCGCAGCGCGTCCGGTAGTCCGCGCCCAGCCCGGCAGCCGGCTCCCCACCGCTGTCGGTCCAGGCGGCCAGCCGCTCGGCGAGCCGACGCAGGACCGCGCGCAGCAGGGGGTCCCGGTCGGTGCAGACGGCCCCCTCGATCGCCAGTGACGTGGCCCCCGGGACGGGCAGCTCCGCCGCCCGCAGCGTGACGTTCAGCCCCAGGCCGAGGACGACGGCGTCGTCCACCTGCTCGGCGAGCAGGCCGGCGAGCTTCCGGTCACGCACGAGGAGGTCGTTGGGCCACTTGAGGGTGACGTCCACCTCGGCGAGCCGGCCCACCGCCTCCGCCGCGGCCAGTCCAGCGAGCAGCGGCAGCCAGCCCCAGCGGGAGCGATCCACCTCCGGACGCAGCAGCACCGAGCAGGTGAGCCCCGACCGGGCCGGCGAGGTCCAGCTGCGGTCCAGCCGCCCCCGCCCGGCGGTCTGCTCCTCGGCGACCAGCACGAGACCTCCGGCGGTGCCGGCCCGCGCCTCGGCGACGAGGTCGGCGTTCGTGGACGGCGTCCGGTCGACGACCCGGACCTCCCGCCACGGCCGGTCCGGTCCGGCCAGCGCACGAGCCAGCGCGGCAGCGTCGAGCGGCGGTCGTTCCAGGTCGTCGAAGACGTCGGGGGCCACCTGGCTAAGGTAACGATGAGGGCCCGGAACGGGAGCCTCGGCCGGCGACAGGAGGACTGCCATGGCCGCCACAGCACCGGATCCGGAGCTGCCGGACCTGCGCACCACGGCGGGCAAGCTGGCCCAGCTGAGGCACAAGCTCGACGAGGCGAAGCACGCCGGCTCCGACAAGGCCATCGACGCCCAGCACGCCAAGGGCAAGATGACCGCTCGCGAGCGGGTCGAGGGGTTCCTGGACCCGGGCTCGTTCGTCGAGACCGACGCGCTGTCGCGGCACCGGTCGCACGCCTTCGGGCTGCAGGAGAAGCGGCCCTACGGCGACGGCGTGGTGACCGGGTACGGCACGGTCGACGGGCGACAGGTCTGCGTCTTCGCCCAGGACTTCACCGTGTTCGGCGGCAGCCTGGGCGAGGTGTTCGGCGAGAAGATCGTGAAGATCATGGACCTGGCGCTGAAGACCGGCTGCCCGGTCGTCGGGATCAACGACTCCGGTGGCGCCCGGATCCAGGAGGGCGTCGTCTCCCTCGGGCTCTACGGCGAGATCTTCCGCCGCAACGTCTCCGCGTCGGGCGTCATCCCGCAGATCTCGCTGATCATGGGCCCGTGCGCGGGTGGGGCCGTCTACAGCCCGGCCATCACCGACTTCACGCTGATGGTGGACCAGACCTCGCACATGTTCATCACCGGCCCCGACGTCATCAAGACGGTCACCGGTGAGGAGGTCGAGTTCGAGGACCTCGGCGGGGCGCGCACGCACAACTCCAAGTCCGGCGTGGCCCACTTCATGGCGGCCGACGAGGCGGACTGCCTGGACCTGACCCGCGCCCTGCTGTCCTACCTACCGAGCAACAACCTCGAGGACCCGCCAGTCTTCGACGCACCGGCCAGCCTCGAGGTGACCGAGGGCGACCGCGCCCTCGAGACGATCGTCCCTGACTCCGCCAACCAGCCCTACGACATGCACCACGTCATCGAGGCGGTCGTCGACGACGGGGAGTTCCTCGAGGTCCAGCCGCTGTGGGCGCCCAACATCCTCTGCGGCTTCGGCCGGGTCGAGGGCGCGTCCGTGGGGATCGTCGCCAACCAGCCCATGCAGTACGCGGGCACGCTCGACATCGACGCGTCGGAGAAGGCAGCCCGGTTCGTCCGGACCTGCGACGCGTTCAACGTCCCGGTACTCACCCTCGTCGACGTCCCCGGCTTCCTGCCCGGGACCGACCAGGAGTGGAACGGCATCATCCGCCGTGGCGCCAAGCTGATCTACGCCTACTCCGAGGCGACGGTCCCGCTGGTCACCGTCATCATCCGGAAGGCCTACGGCGGGGCCTACGACGTCATGGGGTCCAAGCACCTCGGCGGCGACCTCAACTTCGCCTGGCCGACGGCGCAGATCGCCGTCATGGGCGCCCAGGGTGCGGTCAACATCCTGCACCGCAAGGAGCTCGCGGCCGCCGCGGACGTCGAGGCGGAGCGGGCACGGCTCATCGCCGACTACGAGGACGCCCTGCTGAACCCGTACATCGCGGCCGAGCGCGGCTACATCGACGGCGTCATCGAGCCGGCCGAGACCCGGGTGCAGGTGGTGCGGGCGCTGCGGGCGCTGCGCAACAAGCGGGTCAACCGGCCGCCGCGCAAGCACGGCAACATCCCGCTATGAGCGAGCCGACCCCGCCGCCGGTGCTGCGGATCGTCCGCGGGGAGCCGACCGCCGAGGAGGTGGCGGCGCTGGTCGCCGCGCTGGCCGCCAGTGGGTCGGCGGCTGCGGCCGCAGCAGCCGCCTCCGCCAAGCCGCTGTCCCAGTGGCGCAACCGGTCGCGGAGCATCCGTCCGCCGCAGAGCAAGGGCCCCGGCGCATGGCGGGCCTCCGGCTGGCCCCGCTGAGCCACGGTGCCGACGCTCGTCCTGGCATCGGGCTCCCCCGCGCGGCTGCGGGCGCTGCGCGCCGCCGGCCTGGACCCGCAGGTCGTGGTGAGCGGCGTCGACGAGGACGGCGTCGAGGGCAGCCCCGACTCGGTGGCGCTCGAGCTCGCCTGTCGCAAGGCCCGCGAGGTGGCCACCACCGTGGGGCCGGACCGGCTCGTCCTCGGGTGCGACTCGGTGCTGGACCTCGACGGAGCCGTCCACGGCAAGCCGACCGACGCCGCCGACGCGGTGGCGCGCTGGCGCGCCATGCGCGGGCGCAGCGGGACCCTCGTCACCGGACACTGCCTCGTCGACACGAGCCGGCGGCGTGAGGCTGCCGAGGTGGCGCGCACCACGGTCCGCTTCGGGACCCCCACCGACGAGGAGGTCGCGGCCTACGTCGCCACCGGCGAGCCGCTGGCCGTCGCGGGGGCCTTCACCATCGACGGCCTCGGCGGCTGGTTCGTGGAGGGCGTGGACGGCGACCCGGGCACGGTTGTCGGTCTGAGCCTGCCGCTGCTGCGTCGGCTGCCCCAAGCGCCCGGGGGCGCTGCTCGTCGCCCCAGGGGAGGTCGCGGAGCGCGACGACGTCGACGAGTTCCTCGACGACCTCTTCGGTGAGCCGACCTCGAACCGCCCAGGAACGGCTGACGTCGTCCTCGTCGTCGCGGGTGGGGCCGGGGTGCTCGCCGGCCTGGTCGGCTGGCCCGGGAGCTGGGGCGGGAGATCCGCCTCAGGGCGCGAGCCACCCGGGTCTCGCTCAGGGACGGCGGCCAGCAGGTGCGGCTGGCGCTGCACCTGCGTCACGCACCGGCACGTCTGACCAGGCCCGGCCCACCACCTGCAAACGATCACCTCCCCTCACCGTGTCGTCGTGACCCGTGGGTCCTTGCGTACGGGGGACGACCACAGGGTGCGCGGAGGTGATCGATCTGCGGATCGGCGGCGCCCCCAGCGGTCTACGCTGGCGCCGCCACCAGCGATCGAGAG
>JALOLN010000229.1 GCA_025455945.1 Actinomycetes bacterium | reverse complement strand
CGAGCAGACGGCCGCCGAGGAGGCCGCGGCGGCCGAGCGGGCTCGCCGCGAGCGTGAGCAGCAGCGCGCCGCCCGGCGCCAGGCGGTGGCCGCCACGGTGCCCCACCCTTCGCGACCGCCCCGGGCCGCCCGGCCCCGCGGTGTGCTCGAGGCCCGCCGTCGGCGGCGCTGGCGGGTGACGGTCGGGGTGGTGCTGCTCGTCCAGGTCGTCACCTGGGTGCTGTCCGACTCGTGGTGGCTGCGGCTGGCCGTCCTCGGCCTGTCGGTGCTCTTCGCCCCCGTGGTCGTCGTCCTGCTCTCCGACCGGAGGTCGTGACCGGTGTCCCTCGTCCTGCTGCCCGCCGTCGACGTCGCCGACGGCCAGGCCGTCCGCCTGGTCCAGGGCGCCGCCGGCTCCGAGACCTCCTACGGGGACCCGCTGGCGGCCGCGCTGGCCTGGCAGGAGGCCGGGGCCGAGTGGATCCACCTCGTCGACCTCGACGCCGCCTTCGGGCGCGGCTCCAACCGGGAGCTGCTGGCCCGCGTCGTCGGCGTCCTCGACGTGTCGGTGGAGCTGTCCGGCGGGATCCGTGACGACGAGTCCCTGGCGGCGGCGCTGGCCACCGGCTGCGCCCGGGTCAACGTCGGGACGGCCGCGCTGGAGGACCCCGCCTGGTGCGCCCGCGCCATCGCCCAGCACGGGGAGCGGGTCGCCGTGGGGCTGGACGTGCGGGGCACGACGCTGGCCGCCCGAGGGTGGACCCAGGAGGGCGGCGACCTGTGGGAGGTGCTCGCCCGGCTCGAGCGCGACGGCTGTCCGCGCTACGTCGTCACCGACGTGACGAAGGACGGCACCCTGCGCGGCCCGAACCTCGACCTGCTGCGGGCGGTCTGCGCCCGCACCGACCGGCCGGTGATCGCCTCGGGTGGGGTCTCCAGCCTCGACGACCTGCGGGCGATCGCCGGCCTGGTCCCGGCCGGCGTCGAGGGTGCGATCGTCGGCAAGGCCCTGTACGCGGGGGCGTTCACGCTTCCCGAGGCGCTCGCCGCGGTCACCGCGGAGGGGTCCGGTGGCTGACGTGCAGCGGCTCGGCAGCGGCGGGCCGTGGGAGGACGCCGTCGGCTACAGCCGCGTCGTGGCCGTCGGGGACCAGGCCTGGACCGCCGGCTGCACCGCCACCGTCGACGGCCGGGTGCAGCACGAGGGGGACGCCTACCGGCAGGCCCTCGTCGCCTTCGGGGTGGCGCTGGATGCGCTCGTCCGGGCGGGGTTCACCCCGGCGGACGTCGTCCGCACCCGGATGTTCCTCAAGCACGCCGGGGACGCCGACGCCGTGGGCCGGGCCCACGCCGAGCTGTTCGGCGCGGTCCGGCCGGCCGCCACCATGGTCGTCGTGGCGGGCCTGGTGGACCCGCGGATGCTCGTCGAGGTCGAGGTGGACGCCGTCCGAGACCCCTCGCCCTGACCCCACCCCACTTCCCCGCTTGTGGCGCCTCACCGGGGTCTCGAGGCGCGACCGGACCCCGGTGACGCGCCAGGAGGCGGTGGGAGGAGGCGGCGGATAGCGGCGGCGGGGCGCCGTAGGGTGGGCGGCATGGCGGTGGCGGTCCGGGTCATCCCGTGCCTCGACGTCGACGCCGGCCGGGTCGTCAAGGGCATCAACTTCGTCGACCTCCGCGACGCCGGCGACCCCGTCGAGCTCGCCCGCACCTACGACGCCGAGGGTGCCGACGAGCTCGTCTTCCTCGACATCACGGCCAGCAGCGGAGACCGCGAGACGACCTACGACGTCGTCCGCCGCACGGCCGAGGAGGTGTTCATCCCGCTCACCGTCGGCGGCGGGGTGCGCAGCGTCGAGGACGTCGACCGCCTGCTGCGGGCGGGGGCCGACAAGGTCGGGGTGAACACGGCCGCGATCGCCCGGCCCGAGCTGGTGGCCGAGGTGGCCGAGCGGTTCGGCGCCCAGGTGCTCGTGCTGTCCGTCGACGCACGGCGCTGCGGACCGGGGGTCAGCACCGAGTCCGGCTTCGAGGTCACGACCCACGGCGGACGGCGGGGCACCGGGCTCGACGCGGTGGCCTGGGCGGCGCGGGCCGCCGAGCTGGGGGCGGGGGAGATCCTGCTCAACTCGATGGACGCCGACGGGACCAAGGACGGCTACGACCTCGAGCTGGTCCGGCTGGTGCGCGCCGCCGTCCGCGTGCCGATCATCGCCAGCGGCGGGGCGGGCTCCCTCGAGCACTTCGCGCCCGCCGTCGACGCCGGCGCCGACGCCGTGCTGGCGGCGAGCGTGTTCCACTTCGGTGACCTGCGGATCGGCCAGGTCAAGGCGACGCTGCGGGCGGCCGGGCACCCCGTGCGGTGAGGCTCAGACGCTCAGCGAGGTGCCCCGGAAGGCCTTGACGTCCTTGGGGTCGCCGTCGACCTCGACGTAGGCGTGCTCGGTGCGACCGAAGGCGTACAGCGTGAGCTCGGTCGCCGGACCGGTGAGGGTCACCGGCCGATCCGCCTTGTGCGCCACCGAGGCCGTCCCGTCGGGCAGCCGCAGGACCACACCGACGGGGGAGCGCCGGAACATCAGCGGGGCACGGGCGGTGAGGGTCCGCCACATGGCGTCCTCGAGCTCCGGGTCGGTCGGGCGCGGCGCCCAGCCGGGCTGGGCCCGGCGGACGTCCTCGTGGTGGACGAAGAACTCGGCGGAGTTGAAGACCTGGTCCAGCGGACCCAGCGGCACCGGCGGGCCGGAGCGGACCCTGGCCACGAGCGCGGAGTAGTCGCCGCCGGCCAGCCGGTCCTGCACCCGCCGGGTCCAGCCGGCGAACCGACCGACGACGATGCCTGCGGCGGCGTCCGGTCGGCGCTCGCGCAGCACGAGGTGCGCGGCGAGGTCGCGGGTGGCCCAGCCGGCGCACAGCGTCGGGGCGTCCGGGCCGAGTTCGTCCATGAGTCTGGCGAGCGCGATGCGCTCGCTGCGGGCCACCGACGTCATGCCCTCAAGGCTAGGTGTGCTCGCGACTGCTCACGCCCCGACGGGTGGTGACCTCGCTCACTCGTCACCCCGTCGGCGGGCTCAAGCGGCGCGTGGCCCGACCGACGTCAAGAGGGCGACCACACTCAGCGGGAAGGGGCGCCGTGACCCAGTCGTACGAGTACTTCGTGGCGCCCACAGAGCCGGCCACCCGCCCGGCCGCCGGGCCGGCGGTCCCGCGGCTGTGCCCCCCCACCGTGGTCAGCGCCGCCGCGCTCGCCTTCGTCCAGACCGGGGTGGTCGCCCTCGGCGCCCTGGGCGGGCTGTACCTCACCGTCCGCGTCGACGCCTCCGTCGGCGGGCGCGGCGGCCTGGGCTGGCTGCTGGACGTCGTGCTGCTCGGGGTAGCCGCACTGGCCGGTGTCAGCGTCGTCGCGGTGCTGCGGGCGCGGCGGTGGGGGGCTGTCGTCCTCGTCGCGCTGGAGGCGCTCGCCCTCGGCCGGGGGCTGTGGGGGCTCGCCCGGGACGGCGCCGCCGGTGACTGGCTCGGGCTGGCGCTCGCGGCGGGGATCGTCGTCCTGCTGGCGCTGCCGGAGTCCCGGGCGTGGGTGGCCGCCTCGCGCTGAGCGCGGTCCCGCGCGGCGCGAGCGACAATGGCCGGCATGGCCACCCGTGCGTCGT
>JALOLN010000228.1 GCA_025455945.1 Actinomycetes bacterium | reverse complement strand
CCTCCGTGCGGTCCGCCGCCAGCACGTCGGCGCCGCCCTGAGCCAGTCGGCGGCACACCGCCCGGCCGATGCCGCCGGCCGCGCCGGTGACGAGCACCCGGCCGCTGACGGGTTCCGTCGGGGGACGGCGCAGCGGCACGACCGGCCTCCCCGAGGTCAGGGGCCGACGAGCGCCGGGACCGGTGCCGGCCGCCGCGACCAGTAGGTGCCGATGGCCAGCCCCGAGACGAGGTGCCAGATCCCCCACCACGCGGCGACGACGGCCATCCCGCCCAGGCCGTCGAAGAAGGTGAACACGATGACCAGTCCGAGCGCGGAGTTCTGGATGCCCACCTCGATCGAGATGGCGCGGGCGTCGTACTCGGGCATTCGCAGCCCACGGGCGCTGAAGTACCCGAGGGCCAGCGCGGACGCGTTCTGCAGGGCGACGAGGAGAGCGACCGCACCCACGTACTGGGTGAAGTACGTCCAGTTGCCCAGCAGGGCGAACAGGATGAACCCGAAGAACAGCGCGAGGGAGAGGATGCGCATCGGCCGCCGCAGGCGCTCGGCCAGCCGCGGAGCCCGGTGCGCGGTCAGCATCCCCAGCGCCATGGGCAGCCCGAGGATGAGCAGGATCGTGACCAGCAGGTCCGCCGGGTCGAGGTTGACCTCGGTGAGGATCTCCGCGGCGCCCGGCGTCCGGGACCCCCAGAACTGCAGGTTGAACGGGGTCATGACGATGGCGAGCAGGGTGGACACCGCGGTCATGCTGATGCTCAGGGCCGCGTTGCCGCGGGCGTAGGCGGTGAGGAAGTTGGAGAAGTTCCCGCCGGGGCAGGCCGCCACCAGGATCATCCCGAGCGCGATCGACGGCTGCGGGTCGAGGATCCCGACGAGGACGAAGCTGACCGCGGGGAACAGCAGGAACTGCCCCACGAGCCCGATCGCCGGGCCGCGCGGGTCGCGCACGATCCGCTTGAAGTCCTCCACGCGCAGGTCGAGCGCGACCCCGAACATGATCAGCCCGATGAGGACATTGAGGATGGTCAGCGTCGTGGGGTTGAAGTTCAGCGTCACCTCGTCGATGGGGTCCACGCCGTTCCTCCTCCGCCGGGCCGTCGGCTCCGGACCCTAGTGGACGCAACCCCTGGGCGGGCCCGTTCTCGGTGCGGTTGACTCGCCCCATGACCGACATCAGCGGAGGACAGCGGATCGCCGCCATGCTCGCGGCCGAGGGCGTCGAGGTGGTGTTCGGCATCATCGACGGCACCTACTTCGGGCTGTACTCCCACCTGCGCGACCACGACATCCGCCTGGTCACCCCGCGGCACGAGACGACGGCGCTGCACATGGCCGGGGCCTATGCGCGGCTGACCGGACGGCTCGGTGTCGCCATCGCGAGCAACGGACCGGGCGTGGCGAACGCGCTCCCCGGCGTCGCGGTGGAGAACGGCGAGGGCAACCGGGTGCTGCTCATCACCAGCTGGCGCCGGCACCCGATCGTCGGTCCCGACCGCGGCGGCACCTACCAGTACTTCGACCAGCCCGCCGTCATCCGACCGATGGCGAAGTGGAGCGGCGCCGCGATGTCCTTCGACCGGCTGCCGGAGCTGATGCACCGGGCGCTGCGCATCTCGTGGCGCGGCCGGCCGGGCGTCGTCCACCTCACGGTGCCCGAGGACGTCATGAACACCCCGCACGCGGCGCCCGCCGTCCCGGACGTCGGCCCTGAGCGGTACCGGCGGACCGTCCCGGTCGAACCACCGGGTGCGCTCGTGGAGGAGGCGGCGGTCCTGCTGGCCGAGGCGGCCGCGCCGCTGGTCCACGCCGGGAGCGGCGTGCTGCACGCGCGGGCCACCGAGGAGCTGCGCCGGGTGGCGGAGCTGCTGGCCGCCCCGGTCACGACGAGCTGGGCGGCCCGCGACGTGCTCGACGAGCGGCTCGCGGTGTCCCTGCCGATGCCGTACACCGACCTCTGCACCGCGGCGCGCAACGACGCCGACGTCGTCCTGGCCGTCGGGAGCCGGCTCGGCGAGACCGACTGGTGGGGCAAGGCCCCGTACTGGCGTCGGCCGACCGAGCAGCGGCTGGTGCAGGTGGACGTCGACGAGGAGGTGCTCGGGCTGAACAAGCCGGCCGACGTCGCCGTGCTGGGCGACGCGGCGCTGTTCCTCGCCCGGCTGGCCGACCGGCTCGAGCAGCCGGACCTCGCGGCGGTGCTGGCCACCCGACGCGACGCGCGGACCGCCCGCCTCGCCGCGTACGGGGAGCAGCGCGCGGCCGCCCGAGCCGCGCTGGACCAGGCCCGGGCCGCCACGGGTGACCCCGTGCACTCCGCGCAGCTCGCCCCGGCTGTGCAGGAGGTGTTCCCCGAGGACACCGTGCTCGTCGTGGACGGCGGGAACACCGCGATCTGGGCGAACCTGTTCCACGAGGTCCGGGTCCCGCACTCGCTGCTGTCCACGTACAAGTTCGGGATGCTGGGCGCAGGGGTGGCCCAGGCGCTGGGGGCGCGCACCGCGCACCCCGACCGGCCGGTGGTCTGCCTCACCGGTGACGGGGCGTTCGGCTTCCACCCGCAGGAGGTCGAGACCGCTGTCCGCAACGAGCTGCCCGTCGTCGTGGTCGTCGCCGTCGACCGTGCGTGGGGGATGGTCAAGGTCAACCAGGAGTTCGCGCTGAACCCGCAGAAGCTGGTGGCCGAGGGCGGCCTGCCCGACGAGGAGCGGATCAACACCGACCTCGGGGAGATCCGCTACGACCTCATGGCCGAGAGCATGGGGGCGCTCGGGCTGCGGGTCTCCGCCTTCCGCGACCTGCGACCGGCCCTGCAGACGGCGCTCGAGGCGGTGACCGGCGGGCGGACGGTCGTGGTGCACGTCGACGTGGACCGCACCGCGCACAAGTTCGCGCCCAGCCTGCTCACGTTCAAGGAGATGCACCAGGAGCCGGCGGGGTAGGCCCCGTCCCGGCCGACGTCCGGCTGCGCCCCACCATGCCCGCCGCGGGAGCCGCGTGGTCGAAGGCGCCCGCGGCGATCCGGGCCCGGACGGTGCGGCGGACGAGGACGTCGACCAGCGACGGCAGGTGTCGGGCCAGCAGGAGCTCCATGCCGCCGCGGCGGCTCGTCGCGACGTCCCGTGGTGGGACCCGGGCCAGGCAGGCGGCGACGACGGCGTCGACGACCCCCTCCAGCGGCTCGAACACCGACACGCCCTCCAGGGACAGCCCCGCCTGCGTCGTCGAGTCGTGGATCGGGCTGCGCACCATCGACGGGTACACGCAGGAGACCGACACCGCCGGGGCCAGCTCGAGCCGGAGGGCGTCCGCGTAGGCGACCAGGGCCCGCTTGCTCGCGCCGTACGCGGCGGCGATCGGCAGCTGGAGCACCGCGGCGCGGGAGGCGACCATGACGACCCGCCCGCGGGCCTGGACCAGGGCGTCCTTCGCGGCGGCGGTGACCCGCCAGGCGCCGAGCAGGTTGACCTCGAGCTGGCGGCGCACCTCCTCGCCAGGGGCGTACTCGGCCGGTGCCGGCCCGCCCACCCCGGCGTTGTTCACGAGGACGTCCAGGCCCCCCAGCTGCGCCAGGGCGCCGGCGACTGCCGCCGCGACGCTGTCGTCGTCGGTGATGTCGCAGGCCAGCACCGGGACCACGTCGTCGGG
>JALOLN010000060.1 GCA_025455945.1 Actinomycetes bacterium | reverse complement strand
GGGCGTTCGAGTCGGGGGACGACGACCGTCGGGTCGCCGTCGGCGGGGACGACGAGACAGGTCAGCCGCTCCAGCGGCACGGCGTCGTACCCGGTGAGGTAGCGCAGGTCGGGGCCGGGCGTGACCAGCAGCGCGTCGATCCCGGCGGCCCGGGCGAGGTCCCGGGCGCGGGCCAGCCGGTCGGGTGGCAGGAGTGCGGGGTCGTGGGCCACGGCCCCACGCTAGCCCGAGTACGTTGGCGCGGTGGAACTCGTCGAGTGCGTGCCCAACTTCTCGGAGGGCCGCCGCCCCGAAGTCATCGCCGCGATCCGCGCCGCGGTCGCCGCCGTCCCCGGTGTCGCCGTCCTCGACGTCTCCTCGGACGCCAGCCACAACCGCACCGTCGTCACGTTCGTCGCCCCGCGGGCGGTCGCGGTGCGGGCGGCGTTCGCCGGCATCGCGGCCGCGCGGGACCTCATCGACCTGACCACCCACCGCGGCGAGCATCCGCGCATCGGTGCCACCGACGTGTGTCCGTTCGTGCCGCTGGAGGGCACGACCATGGACGACTGCGTCGCGCTCGCCCGGGAGCTCGGTCAGCGCGTCGGGGCCGAGCTGGGGATCCCGGTGTTCCTCTACGAGCGCGCCGCCACCCGGCCGGACCGGCAGAACCTGGCCAACGTCCGGCGCGGGCAGTTCGAGCAGGCGCGTACCGAGATCGGGACCAACCCAGACCGGATCCCGGACTTCGGCCCGAACGCGGTGCACCCGACCGCGGGCGCCACGATCATCGGCGCGCGGCCGTTCCTCGTCGCCTACAACGTCTACCTGGGTGGCGCCGAGAACCTCCAGGTCGCCAAGGACGTGGCGCGGGCTGTCCGCGGCTCCAGCGGGGGCCTGCGCTACGTGAAGGCCCTCGGCCTGGAGGTCGACGGCCAGGCGCAGGTCTCGATGAACCTCGTCGACACCGACCAGACCCCGCTCTCGCGCGTCTTCGACCTGGTGCGTACCGAGGCCGAGGCGCGCGGGGTCTCGCCCACGCGCAGCGAGCTCGTCGGCCTGGTGCCGGAGCAGGTGCTCTTCGAGACGGCCGCCCGGCACGTCCGGCTGCCCGGCGTCTCCCCCGCCATGGTGCTCGAGCACACCGTGCGCGCGACCCTGGGCGAGGGCGACTCCTTGCGCGGGTTCATGGCGGACGTCGCCGGCAGCTCGCCGGTGCCCGGCGGTGGCAGCGTCAGCGCGCTGGCCGGGCAGCTCGCCGCGGCGCTGGCGCAGATGGTCGCCGGGCTGACGGTGGGCCGGCCGCGGTACGCGGAGGTGGAGACCGAGATGCGCGAGATCGCCGCTGCGGCGGCCCACCTGGGCGACCGTCTCGGTGCGCTGGTGCGCGAGGACGCCGACGCCTACGCGGCCGTGGGTGCGGCGTACCGGCTGCCCAAGGACCCGGCGGCCGCCCCGGCCCGGGCCGCCGCGATCCAGGCCGCCCTGCTCCAGGCCGCCGCGGTGCCGCTGGAGACCGCTCGGGCCTGCCGCGACGTGGCGCTGCTGGCCGCGGCCTGCGCGGCCAGGGGCAACCCCAACGCGGTGAGCGACGCCGGGGTCGCCGGGCTGCTCGCCGAGGCCGCCTGCCGGGGCGCGGCGTACAACGTGCGCATCAACGTCGCGGCCATGGCTGACCCCTCGGCGGGCGCCGACCTCGCCGCCGAGGCGGCCGCTCTGGTGGCGGCGACGCACGCCGCCGCTGCGGAGGCCGCCGCGCGCGTGGACGCGGCGATCGGCTGACGCGGTGCCCGGCACGGCAGCGAAGCTGCTCCTCCTCGACTCCGCGTCGTTGTACTTCCGGGCCTTCCACGGTGTCCCGACGTCGATGACGGCGCCCGACGGCACGCCGGTGAACGCCGTGCGGGGGTTCCTCGACATGGTCGCCACCTTGGTCACCAGGGTGCGGCCGACCCGGCTGGTCGCCTGCTGGGACGACGACTGGCGGCCGGCGTTCCGGGTGGCGCTGCTGCCGTCGTACAAGGCGCACCGCGTGGCGGACCCCCGCGGCAACGCCGAGCAGGTGCCCGACGAGCTCGTGCCGCAGGTGCCGGTCATCGCCGAGGTGCTGGCGGCCCTGGGCATCGCCCGGGTCGGCGCGGCAGGCTTCGAGGCGGACGACGTCATCGCCACGCTGGCGACGCGGGCGGGGGTCCCGGTGGACGTCGTCACCGGGGACCGCGACCTGCTGCAGCTGGTGGACGACGCCGCCGGTGTGCGGGTCCTCTACACCGGCCGCGGCGTCGCCCGGCTGGAGGTGATGGACGAGGCGGCGGTGCTGGCGCGGTACGGCGTCCCGGCGGCCGCCTACGCCGACTTCGCGACGCTGCGCGGCGACCCCTCCGACGGGCTTCCCGGGGTCCCCGGCGTGGGCGAGAAGACGGCCGCGGGCCTCCTCGGCCGGTGGGGGTCCCTCGCGGCTCTGCTGACCGCGCTGGACGCCGAGGACCCGGCGGTCACCCAGCGGCCGAGGCTGCTCGCCGCCCGGGAGTACCTGGCGGTCGCCCCCGACGTCGTCCGGGTGCGCACGGACTGCCCGCTGCCGCCGCACGACGACCGGCTGCCGACGTCCCCCGCGGACCCCGAACGCCTCGTCGCGCTGGTGGACCGCTGGGGCCTGGCCGGCAGCATCAACCGCGTCCTGGCGGCCCTGGCCGGTCAGCCGACGGAGGAGTAGGCGACGACGCCGCGCTTGATCGCGTCGCCGGCGGCCTCGGCGGTGGCCCGCAGCTCGGCGTCGGCCGCACCGGCGGCCTGGGCCACCTGGCCGAGCAGGTCCAGCAGCTGCTTCGCCCAGCGCACGAAGTCCCCCGCGGTGAGGTCGGCCTCGGTCAGCACCGTCTCCAGCGGCGCCCCCGACGCCCACTGGTGGGCGGCCCAGGCGAACCCCAGGTCGGGCTCCCGCAGGAAGGTGACCCCGAGGTCCCGCTCGACCCCGTCCAGGCGACCCCACGCCCGGACCATCGCGGCCAGCACCTCACGGACCCGGCCGGGGGGCAGCCGCGGCGGACCGGCGTCCTCGGCCTGGCGGGACTCGTAGGCGAGCGCGGAGACCGCGGCGGCCAGCTCGGCCGGCGACAGGCCCGCCCACAGCCGCTCCCGCACGCACTCGGCGGCCAGCAGGTCCAGCTCGGTGTAGAGCCGGCCCAGCCGCTCGCCGTCCGGCGTGACCCGGTCGCCGGCGAGGTAGCCGAGGGACTCCAGCACCGCGCAGACCCGGTCGAACGTGCGGGCGATCGTGTTGGTCCGCGACTCCACCCGCTGCTCCAGCCCACGCGTCTCGCGGGCCAGCCGGTGGTACCGCTCGGCCCACCGGGCGTGGTCCTCCCGCTCGTCGCAGCCGTGGCAGGGGTGCCGGCGCAGGTCCGCGCGCAACCGGGCGATCTGCTCGTCGTCGGCGGCGGCCGACCCGCCGCGGCGCCGGCGCGGGCCGTCGTCGTCGGGCACCTTCGTCCGCAGCGTCGCCGCGAGGTCCCGTCGGGACTGCGGCGAGCGGGGGTTGAACGACTTGGGCACCCTCAGCCGGGCCAGCGGCTGGGCCGGGCTGGGGAAGTCCACCAGCGACAGCCGGGCGACCTGCCGGTCCGCCGTGAGCACCGTCGGCCGTGGCCCCTCCGTGCCGCCGGAGAACCCCGGGTCGAGGACGACGGCCAGCCCGGCCCGCCGGCCGGCCGGCACCCGGATGACGTCGCCGACCTTCAGCGACTCCAGGCTGGCCTCCGCCGCGGCTCGGCGCTGTGCCGCGCCCTGGCGGGACAGCTCGGCCTCCCGGTCCTTCAGCGCCCGCCGCAGCCCGGCGTACTCCTCGAAGTCCCCGAGGTGGCACGTCATGGCCTGGCGGTAGCCCTCCAGGGCCTCCTCGTTGCGCCGGACCTGGCGGGCCAGCCCGACGACCGCACGGTCGGCCTGGAACTGCGCGAACGACGACTCGAGGATCTCCCGGGCGGTGTGCCGCCCGACCTGCCCCACGAGGTTGACGGCCATGTTGTACGACGGTCGGAACGACGAGCGCAGCGGGTAGGTGCGGGTCGAGGCCAGCCCGGCGACCGACCCCGGGTCCAGGCCGGGCTGCCACAGCACGACGGCATGGCCCTCGACGTCGATCCCGCGGCGGCCGGCCCGCCCGGTGAGCTGGGTGTACTCCCCCGGCGTGACGTCCGCGTGCGTTTCCCCGTTCCACTTGGTGAGCTTCTCCAGCACGACCGAGCGGGCCGGCATGTTGATGCCGAGGGCCAGGGTCTCGGTGGCGAAGACCGCCCGCACCAGGCCGCGCTGGAACAGCTCCTCGGTGACCTCCTTGAACGTCGGCAGCATCCCTGCGTGGTGGGCCGCCAGGCCGCGCTCGAGGCCCTCCAGCCACGTGTCGTAGCCGAGGACGCCGAGGTCCTCCTCCGGCAGGTCCGCCGTGCGGTCCTCGACGTGGGCGCGGATCTCGGCCCGCTCCGCCGGGGTGGTCAGCCGCAGCCCGGACCGCAGGCACTGCGCCACGGCGGCGTCGCAGCCGGCCCGGCTGAAGATGAACGTGATCGCGGGCAGCAGCCCCTCCCGGTCCAGCCGCTCGATGACGTCGGGGCGCGACGGCGTCCCCCAGCCGCGCGGCCGGCGCCCACCGCGGCCGGGTCGCCGGTCGCCCACCCGGGCGATGCGCAGCTCGTCGCGGGCGAGCCGGACCAGCTCGGGGTTGACCACCTGCTGCTCGTCGTCGACGAACAGGTCCTGCAGCCGCGGCCCGACCATCACGTGCTGCCACAGCGGCACCGGCCGGTGCTCCTCGACCACCACGACGGTGTCCCCGCGGACCGTCACCAGCCAGTCACCGAACTCCTCGGCGTTGCTGACGGTCGCCGACAGCGACACCAGCCGGACCGACTCGGGCAGGTGGATGATCACCTCCTCCCACACCGCCCCGCGGAACCGGTCGGAGAGGTAGTGCACCTCGTCCATGACGACGTAGCCGAGCCGGGCCAGCGTGTGCGAGCCGGCGTACAGCATGTTGCGGAGCACCTCCGTCGTCATGACGACGACGTCCGCCTCGCCGTTGACCGAGTTGTCGCCGGTGAGCAGGCCGACCCGGCGCGGGCCGTACCGCCGGACCAGGTCCGCGTACTTCTGGTTGGACAGCGCCTTGATCGGCGTGGTGTAGAAGCACTTGCGCCCCTCGGCGAGCGCCAGGTGGACGGCGAACTCCCCCACGACGGTCTTGCCGCTGCCTGTCGGCGCGGCGACGAGGACCCCGCGGCCGGCCTCGAGGGACTCGCAGGCGCGCACCTGGAACGCGTCCAGCGGGAACGGGTACTCCTCGCGGAACGTGCCGAGCTCGGTGCTGAGGGCCTTGTGCCGCGCGCGCGCGGCGGCGTAGCGCTCCGCGGGCGAGAGGGCCATGCGGCCAGGCTAGCCGCCCGATCAGGCGGTGGTGCCCTCCGCGGCGGGGGCCAGCACCCGCACGGCGCCGGGGACGCACTCGACGGTCACCGGCAGGGGCTGCAACGGCTCCCCGTCGGCGTAGGCCACCGCGTGCTCGGCCTCCAGCGTGACCCGACGCGCCTCGTGCACGGTCACCGCCGGGTGGTCGACGTGCCGGCCCTCGTACACGCGGGGGAACACGCGGAGGAACTCCACCTTGGAGATCCGGTTGAGCACGGTCACGGCCAGCAGCCCGTCGTCGATCCGCGCACCCGGGCAGACCCGCATGCCGCCGCCGTATGAGACCCCGTTGCCGACCGCGACGAGCATCGCCTCGGTCTCCAGCCGCACGTCGTCCATCTGGATGCGGAACGGCATTGCGTGGAACACCCCGAGCTCGGCGACGATGGCAACGTTGTAGCGCATCCGCCCCTTCGGCCAGCGCATCCGGTTGGCCCGCTCGTTGACGGCGGAGTCGAAGCCGCTCGACAGCACCCCCGCGAACCAGGTCGAGCCGACCCGGCCGGCGTCGATGGTGCGGACGACGCCGTCGGCGACCACGTCCGCCGCCGCCTGCGGCTCATGGGGCTGCAGCCCGAGGAGGCGGGCGAAGTCGTTGCCGCTGCCCGACGGGACCAGCCCGAGCGCCACCGGCGTCCCGGCCACGGCCTGCAGGGCCAGGTGCAGCATCCCGTCCCCGCCGACCGCGACGAGGGCGTCGTAGCCGTCGGCGACCGCGCGCCGGGCCAGCTCACCCGCCTCCGCGGCGTCCCGCCCGGCCATCGGGTGGACGTCGACGCCGCGCTCGCGCAGCCGGGCCAGGGCCACGGACCCTTCGCGGGATCCACGACCGAGCCCGGCGGAGGGGTTGACGAGGAGGGCGACCGATCGGCTCACGGGTGGACGCTAGCGCGTCGACGGCCCGGCGTCGTGCACGTCGTCGGCGTCGAGGTCCAGCGGTTCCGGCGTGAGGTCGAGGGGGGACGCCTCGTCGTCGCTGAGGCCGGCGAACCCCTCGGCGGTGTCCCGGCGGGCCCGGCGCCGGTCGTTCACCCAGCAGATCCCGAACGCCCCCATGAGCAGCACGAGGATGGGCCCGGCGAAGACCGCCATGGTGATGGGGTCCCCGGTCGGCGTGGCCACGGCGGCGAACACCAGCGTGATCATGATGACGTACCGCCACCACGAGGCGAAGCGGTGCGCCGAGAGGATGCCGACGAGGTTGAGGACGACCACGAGGATCGGCGCCAGGAAGCCCAGGCCGAACACGAGCATCATCCGCAGCACGAACGAGATGTAGTCCTTGATCGGCACGTAGTTGCCGACGCTCTCGGGGGTGAACCCCAGGAGCAGGCGCAGCGCCTGGGGGAGGAACAGGTAGGCCAGGCCCATGCCGAGGAGGAACAGCGGGAAGGCCGCGCCGACGAAGACGTACGCCCAGCGCCGCTCGTGCCGGTGCAGCCCCGGCGTGACGAAGCGCCACAGCTGGTACAGCCAGATCGGCGCGGCGAGCACGATGCCGGCCATGAGGGCCACCTGCAGCTGCAGGGTGAAGGCGTCGGTGATGCCCGACAGGATCGGCTTGACGTCGCGGCCCTCGGCCTGCGCCTCGGCGATGACCGCGTTGAAGGGGCGCAGGATCGCGGTGATGATCTCGTCGTAGTAGAACCAGCCGACGACGGCGCCGAGGAAGATCGCCAGGAACGACCGGCCCAGCCGTGACCGGAGCTCACGAAGGTGCTCGACGAGGGGCATCCGGCCCTCGTCGTCGGTCGGGGGCCGACGCGACCCCTCGCGCCGGCGCCGGGGGCGCAGGCTCACCGAGCGTCCTGGTCCGGACCGGTCAGCGGTCGGTCGGCTCGGTCTCCGCCGGCCGGGTCGGGGTGGCGGGCGGCGGGGTGACGTCGTCCGCCTGGCCGGTGATCTGGCGCGGCTGCTCGGGCGGGGCCGACTGCCCCTCGTCGTCGGTGCTCAGGCCCTTGGTCTCGGCCTTGAAGATGCGCAGCGAGCGGCCGAGCCCCCGCGCCGTCTCGGGCAGCTTCTTGGCGCCGAAGAGCAGCACGATGACCAGCAGGATCAGGATGATCTCTGGGGCACCTAGGTTGGGCATGCGGACCTCTCAGGGGGACGTCAGAGGTCGATGGTACGCGTCCCCCGGGACTCCTCCCAGGCGAAGGCGTGTCGCAGGGGCCCTGCGAACGGCGCCGTCAGGCCCGTCCGGCGGGGGTGATGCCCGCCGCGAGGGCGTCGTGCTCGTCCAGCCAGAGGGCGAAGTCGAGCAGGTCGTCGTAGGTGAGCGCGGGTCCGGGGTGGGCCTCCAGCGCCTCGGCCGGGATGTGCCAGGTCTGCGCCTGCACCCCGCCGGAGACCAGCAGCGCCACGACCTCCTCGTCGGCCGGCTTCTTGACCTCGTCGGCGCAGGCGGGGCAGTCGAACGCGTAGGTCGACCACTCGGCCCGCGAGCAGACCACGAGGCGCAGGTCGGACGGCTTGAGCTCCACGTCGCCACAGGTGGGGCAGGTGGCTCGAATCGTCGTCATCGCCGCGGTCCTTCCGCCGGGCCCAGGTCCTCCCCCGGGTGCCTTCGATGGAGGAGTTCGGCACGTCACGGGAGGACCTTGACCCCCCGGCGGGTGTCTGTCAGCACGACACGCCGTACGCGGCGAGCGCGTTGCGCGCCTCCGCGACGACTCCGGCGGCCACCTCAGCCGGCTGGACGACCGCCCCGTCGCCGCCGAGACGCAGCACCAGGCGCTGCACGAAGCGGGCGTCGGCGGTGCGCACCGTCACCCGCAGACCGCCGTCCGGGCGCTCGGTGACCGACTCGCACGGGTAGTACTCGGGCACCCAGCGGGCTCGCGGGGTGAGGTCCACGGTGACCAGGAGGTCGTCGGGAGCGGGGTGGAACGCGCCGGCGTCCGGCTGCGGTGCGGCGTCCGCGGGCGGGGTCGACGGGGCGTCGAGGACTTCGGCCCGCACCACCCGGTCCAGTCGGAACGTGCGGACCGCCTCCGAGGCATGGCACCAGCCCTCCAGGTAGCCGACCCCCTCGACGCTGACGGCCCGCAGCGGGTCCACGTCACGCTCGGTGAGCTCGTCCCGGCTCGGCACCCAGTACGACAGGTGCAGCCGGCGGCCCAGCTCCAGCGCCGACCGCACGGCGGCGACGGCGTCCGGCTGGGCTCCCGCGGCGGCGGGGGTCGGCCCCGCGGTGCCCGTCGGCACCCCACCGGCCGCGGCGGCCGCGTCCTCGAGCTTGGCCAGCGCGCTGTCGAGGGCGGCACGGTCCTGCAGCCCCGGGACGCCGGCCAGCGAGCGCAGCCCGACGATGAGGGCGACGGCCTCCTCGGGCACCAGCCGCAGCGGCCGGTCGATGGTCTGCGGGTCGATCACCGTGATCCGGTCGGAGTCGAGGTAGTCGATGTCCAGGCACGCCTCGGGCCGGCCGGGCAGCTCACAGGTGAACGCCAGCCGGAGGTCCCGCTCCAGCTGGGCCACGCTGATGTCGAAGGCGGCGGCGGCCTCGGTCTTCGTGACCCCCGGGTGGGCCTGCAGCCACGGCACGAGGGCGAGCAGCCGGGCGAGCTGGTCCCTGGCGCCGGCCATCAGGGCACCTCGGTGGCGGCCGCGCAGACCCGGCGCAGGTGGTCGACGACGGCGTCGCGCAGCTCGGGCGGGTCGAGCACCTCCACCGCCGACCCGTAGGAGGCGATCTCGGCGGCGAAGGCCGCGCCGTCGCGGAACGGCACCCGCTGCAGCCCGTCGTCCTCGTCCGGCAGCGCCCGGCGACGCAGGCCGTGCCCGGCCCCTGGGCGCAGCCGCAGCACGGCTACGAGCTCCGGCCCGTGGCCCTCGAAGGTGTCGACGAGGGCGCCGGGGTCGGCGTCGCCGGGGACGGCGAACGCGCCCTCGGCGCCGTGGGCGCGCACCGCGCCGTCGATGCGCGACAGGCGGAACACGCGGACGTCGTCCCGGTCGCGGTCGCGACCGACGACGTACCAGTGCCCCCGCCGGGAGACCACCCCCCACGGCTCGAGCCGCCGGGGCTGCGCCTCTCCCCCGCCGGCAGGCCGGTAGTCGAACAGCACCGCCTGGCGCCTGGAGACCGCGCGGGCCAGCGGGCCGAAGGCCGCCTCACCCCCGGAGATCCGGGGCTCGATCGGTGGCAGCGTCGCCACGTCGACGTCCACCCCCTGCGCCTGCAGCTTGACGAGGACCCGCGCCGCCTGTGCGGCCAGGCCGCCGTCACGCCACACCCGTGCGGCCAGCGCCACGGCGGTGAGCTCGTCGGGGGTGAGGTGCAGGTCGGGCATCCCGTAGGCCCCGCGGTCGATGCGGTAGCCGACGTCGTCGTCGTGCAGCGGGTCGGTGCCGCCGGTCGTGAGCGGCACCCCGAGCTCGCGCAGCTCGTTCTTGTCCCGCTCGAACATCCGCTCGAACGCCTCGTGCGTGGCGCAGGCCCCGTAGTCGGGGATGGCGCTGCGCAGCTGCTCCTTGGTGACGAACAGCCTGGTCTGGGTCAGGCACAGCACGAGCTGGAGCAGCCGCTCGGTCTTCGCCTCGGCCACGCGGGTGCCCCGCTAGCGGACGTCGAGGAGGTCGATGACGAACACCAGGGTGCGCCCGGCGAGCCGGTGCCCGCTGCCGGCCGGGCCGTAGGCCAGCTCGGGCGGGATCGTCAGCTGCCGCCGCCCGCCGACCCGCATGCCGGGGATGCCGTCCTGCCAGCCCTGGATGAGCCCGCGCAGCGGGAAGGAGATCGGCTCCCCGCGGCTCCACGAGGAGTCGAACTCCTCACCGGTCTCGAAGTCGACGCCCACGTAGTGGACGAGGACCTGGGCGCCCGGCTCGGCCGTGGCGCCGTCGCCGGTCAGCAGGTCGGCGGTCACCAGCTCGGTGGGCGCCGGTCCGCCGGGAAAGTCGATCTCGGGCTTGTCGAGCACGGCGCGTCCTCTCGGGGGTGCGGGGGCGGGGTCAGGCGCCGACGGCGACGAGGTCGACGACGAACACGAGGGTCTTGCCGGCCAGCTCGCTGCCGGACCCGGCCGGGCCGTAGGCCTGCTCCGGCGGGATGACCAGCTCCCGTCGGCCGTCCACCTTCATGCCGGGCAGGCCCACCTGCCAGCCCTCGATGAGGCCGTCGAGCGGGAAGCTGATGGGCTCACCGCGCTGCCAGCTGGAGTCGAACACCGCGCCCGTCTCCCAGTCCACGCCGGTGTAGTGCACCGTGACCGTCGCCCCGGCGCACGCCACCTCGCCGGTGCCCTCGACGAGATCGGTGACGACGAGCTCGGTGGGGGCGGCCCCGGTCGGCTGCGCGATCGTCGGCTCCGCGCCCGGGGCGCCGGAGACCGCGGGGACGTTGGCCGGGACCGGCGTCTGGACCGTGCTGCAGGTGTCGGCCGCCGGCACCGACGCGCCGGTGCTCGACCCGTCACCCGACCCGGCGCCGGTCTGGGTCGCGGAGCCGCTGCCGCTGGCGGGCAGCTGCAGGGCGGGGACGAGCAGCAGCGGGGGTAGGAGCGGGCGGCGCACGGAACCTCAACCGGGTCGGGGCGGGTGGGCGGCTAACCCTAACCCGCAGTG
>JALOLN010000227.1 GCA_025455945.1 Actinomycetes bacterium | reverse complement strand
TCGGGGCTCACCGCGGTGGCCTCGGTCATGACCAGGCCGAACCCGCCGACCGCGAACTGGCCGAGGTGGACCAGGTGCCAGTCGTTCGGCTGGCCCTCGACCGCCGAGTACTGGCACATGGGCGAGACCCACAGCCGGTTACGGAACGTCGTCCCGCGCAGGGTGAGCGGCTCGAACAGGTCGGCCACGGGCGAGCCTCCTCCGGTCGCGGCGTCACCCGCACCGTAGCCGAGGTGGCGCGCCCAGCCGCCCGGCGGGTGCTACTGCTGCGCGATGTCCCGTCCGTGTGCCGTCAGCGCCCAGACGACGACCACGCAGATGGTGATCATGATGATGCCCCAGACCGGGTACCAGGGCAGCCAGGCGAAGTTCACCGCGGCGACGACCAGCGCCAGGATCACACCGACCGTCCGCGCCCACACCTGGCCGCTGAAGAGCGCGATGCCGGCGAGGAAGATCACGATGCCGAGGAGCAGGTGGATCCAGCCCCACGCAGTGATGTCGAACTTGAACGTCCAGTCCTCCTCACCGACGCCCACGACATACCACTCGTCGTTGAACAGGGCCACGATGCCGGCGATCGCCTGGAAGAAGCCGATCATCATCATCATCACGGCGGCGAAGACGGTGAACCCCACAGCGGTGCCGCTGTAGTTGGACTGCTGGTTGTGGGCCATCGTTCCTCCACGGTGCGCACCACCTCTGCGGTCGCAGAGGTGTCAAGATCAGCATGCACCCAGGGGGGGCGATTCTGCGTCATCCTGTTGGGACGAGCCGGGCCCGGGGACCTTCGCCGGTACCGCGGCCGCTCGGCCCGGGTGACGCTGGAGGCATGGGGACGGATCTGCCCCGGCGGCGGTGGGTCGACGACCGCCAGGCGGTGCTGCTGCGGCGCACCGCCCTGGTCTCCGCGCCGCTGCTCGTGGGCTGCCTGGCCGTGGGCGCGTGGCTGGTGGGTGTGCCGCAGGTCCCGCGCAGTGGCCAGGCCGGCTTCGCCGAGACGCTGGCGCAGGTCGCGCTCCTCGTGCTGTACACCGTCGGCTGGCTGGTCGCGCTGCGCTGGACGGTGCCGGGCGCCACGGTCATGGCTGTCACCGCGTTCGGCATCGGGGCGCTCTCCGTCGTGCAGTACGAGCCGTGGAAGGGCCTGCTGCTGGCCCTGCTGCTCTACCTGCCCGCCGGGCTGCTGTGGCTGCAGTGGCAGCGCACCAAGGGGTGGCGCGCCGTGACCGCGCTCGCCGCCGTGCTCGTGCTGCTGCTCGCGGGCTACGCGGCCGCCGGCTCCGCCGTCTTCGACCACTTCTACGGGCCGCAGACCCCGCAGTCGACAGCAGCGCCGCTGCCGGTCGACCGGGTCGAGTGGGTGTGGTCCGGGGCGCTCACGGCCACCTCCGCCCGGGTGGTCGCCGCGCTGGCCGACGAGCCCGACGGCGAGGTCCGCCTGGCCTACGCCGCCGGCGCGGAGCCGACCAGCACAGCCGCGACCGCCCTCGGCGCGGCCTCGGCCGCCGACGGCCGAGTGGTGGGCTTCGACGTCACCGGCCTGCAGCCGGGCACCGAGTACCGCTACGCCGTCATGGTCGACGGGACGCCGGACGCGAGCCGGGGCCGGGGGCGGCTGCGGACGCCGGCGGAGGGGGCGCAGAGCTTCACCTTCGCCTTCGCCTCCTGCGCCCGGCTGGGCTCCAACGCGCGGACCTTCGAGACGGTCCTGGCCACGGACCCGCTGTTCTTCGTCCACCTCGGCGACTTCTTCTACGCCGACATCGCCCGGGACGACCTGTCCGCGTTCCGCCGCTCCTACGACCGGCAGCTGACCACGGCCGCGCAGGCGGCGCTGTTCCGCGCCGTCCCGGTGGCCTACGTCTGGGACGACCACGACTACGGGCCCAACGACGCCGACCGCACGTCGCCCTCGCGGGCCGCGGCGTGGGCGGCGTACCGGTCCTTCGTGCCGCACTACCCGCTGCCGCTCGGCTCCGACGAGGGCCCGGTCGCCCAGGCCTTCACCATCGGCCGGGTCCGCTTCCTGGTCACCGACCTGCGTTCCGAGCGCGACCCGAAGGCCGACCCGGACGGCCCGGGCAAGACGATGATGGGCCCGGCACAGCTGGCCTGGTTCGAGCGCGAGCTGCTCGCCGCCAACGGGCGCTACCCGCTCATCGTGTGGGTGTCCAGCGTGCCGTGGATCGACCGCTCGGCGTCCCCCGGCGACGACTGGGGCGCCTACGCCGACGAGCGGCAGCACATCGCGGACCTCGTGGCCGCGAACGGGGTCCAGGGGCTCGTCATGCTGGCCGGGGACGCCCACATGGTGGCCGCGGACGACGGCACGAACAGCGACTTCTCGACGTCGGGCGGGGCCGGCTTCCCCGTCCTGCACGGCTCCCCGCTGGACCAGCGCTGGCGCGCCAAGGGCGGCCCGTACAGCGAGGGCGTGCACCTGACCACCGGCCAGTTCGGGCTGGTGCGGGTCACCGACGACGGCGCGCGGGTGTCCCTGCACTTCGAGGGCCGCACCTACGACGGCGCCACCGTGCTCACGTTCGACTGGACGTCGCCCGCCGGCGGGTCCACCGACAGCACCTGAACCTGCCGCCGGTCCAGGACGAGGTCCCGCAGGCACCCCTCGAAGCTGCGCGCCTTGAACGGGCCGAGCAGCGGGGAGACGACTGCGCGCACGGTCCCCTCGGGGAGCAGCGTCACGGACCGGATCTCGAAGGAGGGCTCGTTGACGCGGACCCGGCAGTAGGTGAGCAGGGAGACCGCCGACCCGACGGGGTCGGCGACGTCCCGCCGCGCCCGCACCTGCAGCACGTAGGCGCGCTGTCCCGGGCGGGCCTCCTCGTCGCGGGTGATGAGGTCCTCGGTGACGTCGGGGAGGAACAGGACGAGGCCCAGGCACAGCAGCCCCGTCCAGACCGCCACCCACACCCGGGACCGCCGCGACCGCGGCCGGGCGACCGCGGCGGGGCCGCCCCCGCCGACGGTGAACGCGACGACCCGCTCGACCAGCAGCGCGAACAGGGAGAGCAGCGCCCCGAACCCCAGCAGGAGGGGCAGGAAGACCGCGGTCGACCCCGGCGGTGGGCGCAGCCAGGCGAACGGCTCCTCGGCGTGCCGGGCCGGCCCGGCGGTGCCCGCGGGCTCGACGCTGGTCGTCAGCTCGGCCAGCCGGGCCTCCATGCCGGCGAGGCGGCGCAGCACCAGCATGGTGGCCAGGACCACCAGTGCCGCGACGAAGAACACCGCGGCGATGAGGGCGCGCTGCCACTCCCACCGGTACAGCGACAGCAGCGTGTTGACGGCAGCGAGGGCGAGCACGGTGAGCAGCGCGAGGCGTCCCACCGCGGCCAGGATCCGGGTCACGGTCACGGGTCGTCATCTCCCTCGTCCGGCAGCAGGGCGGTCACCTCGCCGGTGCCGCCGTCCACGAGCAGCCGCGTCCCCGGCGGGAACCGGTGGACGGCGTCGTGCACCGCGACGACGGTCGGCACGTGCGCCTCCCGCGCCAGGATCGCCAGGTGGGACAGCGTGCTGCCGGTCTCCGCGACCAGCCCTGCCAGCCCGGGCAGCGCGGCCGCCAGGACCGGGTCCAGGGTGCGCACCACGAGCACCGACCCGGCGGCCGGCAGCCCCTCGGGCCGCAGCGCGGTGACGGTGCCGATGCCCCG
>JALOLN010000059.1 GCA_025455945.1 Actinomycetes bacterium | reverse complement strand
ACCCAGGCCGGCCCGGCCACGGCCAGCCGCCGGCTGACGGGGACGCCGGCCCGTCGGTCGAAGACCTGGAAGTCGATGCGCTCGACCTCGTCGACGATGCCGCAGTACAGCACGCGGGCCGCCTCGATGCACGGCTGCGACGTGGGGTGCAGCAGGGCGATGCCCGGCCGGGCCGCCTCGGCGAGCCGCCGCACCCGGGCCGCCTCGAAGCGCAGCAGGGCCCGCACCCGGTCGTCGACGACCCGCCGCTCGAGGTCGGCCCGGGTGAGCCCGAACCGGTCGAGGTCCTCCAGCGGCAGGTACACCCGCCCGCGGTCGAGGTCCTCGCCCACGTCGCGGACGAAGTTGGCCAGCTGGAACGCCGTGCCGAGGTCCTGCGCGGGAGGGTAGGCGTCGTCCGACACCGGCTCGAGGATCGGCACCATCTGCAGCCCGATGACGGCGGCCGACCCGTAGACGTACTCCTGCAGGTCCGCCCAGGTGGGGTACTCGGTCACGCTCACGTCCATCGCCATCGAGTGCAGGAACGCCTCGAAGTACGACGCGGGGATGTCCCAGCGGTCGACCGTGTCGACCACGGCCCGGCACACCGGGTCGCTGCTGCTGCCGCGGCGCAGGTCGTCGAGGAAGCCGTCCCCGAACCACCGCAGCCGGTCGGCCCGCTCCTGGGGGCCGGACGGGTCGGACAGGTCGTCGACGATCTCGTCGGCGTAGCGGGCGAAGCCGTACAGGGCGTGCACGTAGGGCCGCTTGGCCGGCGGCAGCAGCAGCGTGGCCAGGTAGTAGGTCTTGCCATGCTGGGCGTTGAGCCGGCGGCAGCGCTCGTAGGAAGCGCGCAGCTCGGGGTCGGTGATCCCGGCCGCGGTCAGCTCCCTGGCGCTCATCGGCTCCGACGCTACTCAGGATCGTGCCAGGATGCGTGTCCAGGGACGCGTCGGGACGACCAGGAGTCCCCGGTCCTCGGAGGTGGTGCGATGAGCCTCGCGCAGGTGCTCTCCGGCGAGCGGCACGGCGTCTTCCACTGGCGCGCCCGGGCGGACGCCGAGCGGCGCGCCGAGGAGGCGGGCTGGCGCTACGTGCTGCTGGACACCGCCGAAGCCGGGGACCGCGACGGCTTCCTCGACCGTTGCGCGGAGGCGTTCGACCTGCCCGCCGGGTTCGGCCGCACGTGGGACTCCCTTGACGACTGCCTGCGCGGCCTGGACCTGGAGGAGCCGGAGGGGCTGCTCGTCGTCTGGCAGGGCTGGGGCACGCTGGCCGAGCAGGACCCGGGCGCCTTCGAGGTCGCCATCGAGGTCTTCCAGGACGCCTGCGTGTCGTGGCACGACGACGACGTGCCCGGCGCCGTCCTGCTCATCGGTGGCGGGCCGGAGACCGACCTTCCGGCAGTGTGACGGCAGCCGGCTCGGGGGGGACGGGCGGCGCCACCTCGGCGTCCCGCAGCAGGGCCCGGGCGCTGCGCGACGCGGCCAGCAGGGCGAACACCCCGACGACGGACAGCAGCACCGCGAGGCCGTCCGACAGCTCCCCGTAGGTGTCCACGGTGGCGCCGGTGTTGGCGATGCTGTAGACGACGAACCCGATCGTCAGCAGCGCGGCCGCCCGGGTCTCCGACCGCGACAGGCCCGAGCCGGCCAGCACGACGAGCCCCCACATGAGGTACCAGGGCTGGACGACGGGACCCAGGACGACGACGGCGAGGAGGGCCAGCCCCAGTCCCCGGGCCAGGTTGCGCCGCCCTGCCGTCAGGACGAGCCAGGTGAGCAGTCCGAGTGTGGCAACGGTCCCGACTCCGCGGAACACCTGCACCGCCGCATCGACCCAGTCACCGGCCCCGAGCACCCGGGCGGTGTTGCCGGTGAGCATCCCCAGCGCCGTGGTCGGGGACAGCCAGGTCCGGACCAGGCCGGGTGTGCCCAGCGAGCCCACCCAGCCGAAGCCCAGGCCGGTGACGAGGTTGAGCGCCAGGAACGTGCCCAGCGTGGTCAGCCCGCCGAGCACCCAGGCCCGCACCCGGCGGCGCAGCGGCGCCCGACCGTTGTCGGCCCAGGCGAGCGCCGCGAACGGCACGCCGACGAGGCCGGGCGCCTTGACCGCACCGGCCAGCGCCACGACGACGACGCCGGCCAGCCGGCGCCCCTCGAGGGCCAGGGCGAGCCCGGCCACCAGCAGGCCGGTCATCAGCGCGTCGTTGTGCCCGGCGGAGACGAAGTGCATGAGCAGCAACGGGTTGAGCAGCCCGAGCCACAGCGCCTTGGCCGGGTCGGCCCCGCACCGCTCGGCCAGCCGCGGCAGGTAGACCGCGATCAGCCCGACGCCGGCCAGGGCGAGCAGCCGGAACGCGACGACCGCCGCGGTCGGCTCCGCTCCGGTCACCCAGTACACGACGGTGGACAGGCCCATCCACAGCGGGCCGTAGGGCGCCGGTGCGCTGGTCCACATGGCGTCCGCGCCGTCGGAGTACCAGGAGTTGAGGACCCCGGTGCCGTACAGGTACGGGTCGATGCCCTGGGGCAGCAGCCGGCTGTGCGCGACGTAGCTGAACAGGTCCCGGCTGAACAGGGCCGGGGCGAGAACCAGGGGTGCGCTCCACCACCACACGAGGCGGGACAGCACACGCGGCTCGGTCACCCGGTGGGTGCGCACATGGTGGCCCAGCCGCAGCCAGGCCTGGAGCAGCAGGGCGACGCCGAGGATCACCATCAGCTTGGTCGTGAACGCCAGCGCCGGGTTGGCCCGCAGCTGGTCCAGCAGCGGGGTGGTGGCCAGGCCGGAGGCGGGCGCCACCCAGCCCACGCCGAGCGACCCGACCGCCATGAGCGTCGTCCCGATGAACCCCGGGACCGCGAACTCCGCGGTCAGCGACGCGGAGGACTCCACCTCGGGCGCGGGTGGCGCGATCCGGGCCGGGGCAGTCACGGGGCACAGGATAGGTCGGCGCCGCCGCCCGGGCCCAACCCTCAGCGGTAGGCGCGGGAGCGGTACGCCGGGTCCGGCCCGAGGATCCGCTCGGCCGCCAGCCGCCCGGAGACCAGGACCATGGGCACGCCGACCCCCGGCTGGGTGCCGGAGCCGGTGAACACCACGTTGCGGCCCCAGACGTTCTTCGGCCGGAACGGCCCGGTCTGGAAGAACGAGTGCGCGGCCGAGAACGGGGCGCCGCGCTCCATCCCCCGGTCCCGCCACTCCAGGGGGGTGGTGAGGTCCTCCACCTCGATGGCGTCCCCGAAGCCCACGTACCCGCGCGCCTCGAGGGTGCGGACCATCTCGTCGCGGTACAGCGGCGCGAGCCGCTCCCAGTCCAGCCCGGCGTCGAGGTTCGGCGTGGGGAAGAGCACGTAGTAGATCTCCCGCCCGTCCGGGGCGAGCGTGGGGTCCGACCGGGTCGGGTTGGTGACCAGCAGCGACGGGTCGCTCATCAGCCGGCCCTCGTCGATGAGCTCGCGGAAGACCCCGCGCCACGAGCGCCCGAAGTGGATGTTGTGGTGGGCGATCTTGCCGTAGCGGGCCGTGGACCCGGCGAGCAGCAGGGCGCACGACGGCGAGTGCCGCAGCCGGCGCACCGACCAGGGCTCGCGGCCCAGCAGGTCGCGGTAGGCGAGCGGCAGGTCGGCGTTGAGGACGACGACGTCGCAGGCGATGCGCTCCCCGGTCGTCGTGACGACGGCTGTGGCGCGGTCGCCCTCGACCTCGACCCGCTCGACCTCGGTGCGGTACCGGAACGTCACGCCGTGCTTCTCCGCGGCCCCGGCGAGCGCCCGTGGCACGGCGTGCATCCCGCCGCGCGGGAAGTAGACCCCCGCCACCGAGTCCATGTAGGCGATGACCGCGTAGATCGCCAGTGCGTCGTGGGGGGCCAGCCCCGCGTACATCGACTGGAAGGAGAACACCCGCTGGGTCCGGGGGTCCTTGAGGTACTCGGAGACCTTCGGCGCCAGCCGCCGGAAGCCGCCGAGTGCCACCAGCCGGGCCAGGTTCGGCGTGAGCAGGTCGAACGGTGAGTCGATGTTGCGGTCGATGAAGTCCCGCATCTCGTAGCGGTACAGCTGTGACACGAAGTCGACGTAGCGCCGGTAGCCGGCGGCCTCGGCCGGGCCGCAGACCGCGCTGATCTCGTCGGCCATCCGGTCCACGTCGGCGTGGACGTCGAGCACCGAGCCGTCGGGGTAGTACGCGCGGTACAGCGGCTCGACCGGCTCGAGGTCCAGCCAGTCGGCGAGGTTCTCGCCCACGGCGTCGAGGGCGTCGGCGATGAGGTCGGGCATCGTCAGCACCGTGGGCCCGGTGTCGAAGCGGTAGCCGTCGACGTCGAGCAGCCCGGCACGACCGCCGGGCACGGCCGCGCGCTCCAGCACGGTCACCTGCCGTCCCGCCCCGGCGAGCCGGAGGGCCGCGGACAGCCCGGCCAGGCCGGCCCCCACGACGACGACGTGGTCCGTCGGACCGGTCACCTGACGCATCGTCCTCACCCCTGCCGCTCGGTGGCCGCCACGACGAGCTCGGCCAGCACCGCGCGGGCCGGCTCGGCGACCTGCCCGGACTCCAGCGCGGCCAGGGCCCGCGCGGTCTGCTCGGTGATGAGCGCCTCGACGTGGGCCAGCGCGCCGGTGTCGACGATGACCGCGCGGAGGAGGTCGACCCCCGCCCGGTCCAGCGCCGGGTCGCCGAGGTGGCGGAGCAGCACTGTGGCCTGCGCGGCGCTGGCCCGCTCCGCGGCCACGGTCACCAGCACCGTGCGCTTGCCCTCGCGCAGGTCGTCGCCGGCCGGCTTCCCGGTCCGCTCGGGGTCGCCGAACACCCCGAGGACGTCGTCGCGCAGCTGGAAGGCCTCGCCGAGCGGCAGCCCGAACGCCGAGTACGTTGCCAGTAGGTCCGGGCCGGCGCCGGCGAGGGCGGCGCCGAGGTGCAGCGGCCGCTCGATCGTGTACTTGGCGCTCTTGAACCGGATGACGTGCCGCGCCCGTTCGACCGAGCCGCCGCCGACGGCCTGCTCGAGCAGGTCGAGGTACTGGCCCGCCATGAGCTCGCTGCGCATCTCGTCGAGCACCGGCTTGGCCCGCAGCAGCGCCTCGCCAGGGAGGCCGGACTCGAAGAGCAGCTGGTCGCACCACGACAGGCACAGGTCCCCGACGAGGATGGCCGCCCCGACGCCGAACGCCTCCGCCGACCCGGCCCAACTGCTGTCGCGGTGCAGCGTCTCGAACCGGCGGTGGGCGGCGGGCTGGCCGCGCCGGGTGTCCGAGCCGTCCATGACGTCGTCGTGGATGAGCGCGCAGGCCTGCAGCAGCTCCAGCGCCGTGGCCGCGCGCAGGATCCCCTCGCCGTCGTCGCCGCCGGCACCGCGCCAGCCCCAGTAGCAAAACGCCGGGCGCAGCCGCTTGCCGCCGGAGAGCAGCGCCACCACGGCGTCGACGAGCGGGGCGAGGTCGGCGCTGACGGCGTCCAGGCGGGGGCCCTGCACGGCGAGGAACGCGTCGAGCTGCTGCTGTACCCGCTGGCGCAGGTCCGCGGCGTCCAGCGGCGACCGGCTCACGGGCCGAGCCTACGGGCGGACGGGCCCGCCTGCAGGTCGGGGTGGTCCCGCGGCCCCGGCACAATGGGGCCATGTCCCGCGGTGTCGCCTCGACCATGCCCGGCGCCGTGCCGACCGTCCGCGACCTGCTGTCCCGCGGGGGGTGCAGCGTGTCGTTCGAGTTCTTCCCCCCGGCCACCGACGAGGGGGAGCGGCACCTCTGGCAGGCCATCCGGCAGCTGGAGCCGCTCGCGCCCAGCTTCGTCTCGGTGACCTACGGCGCGGGCGGCTCGACCCGGGACCGCACGGTCCGCGTCACCGGCCGGATCGCCACCGAGACCACGCTCACGCCGCTGGCGCACCTCACCTGCGTCGGTGCGGCCGTCGCCGAGCTGCGCCGGGTCGTGGGGGCGTACGCCGACGCCGGCGTCCGCAACATCCTGGCGCTGCGGGGGGACCCGCCCGGGGGGCTCGGGACCCCCTGGAGCGGGCACCCCGGCGGGCTGGACCACGCAGCGGACCTCGTTCGGCTCGTCCGCGGGCTCGGCGACTTCTGCGTCGGCGTCGCGGCGTTCCCCGAGGGCCACCCGGAGTCGCCCGACCTCGAGGCCGATGCCCGCCACCTGGCGGAGAAGGTGGCCGCCGGGGCGGACTTCGCGATCACCCAGTTCTTCTTCCGCGCCGAGGACTACTTCGCCCTGGTCGAGCGGGCCGCCCGGCACGGCTGCACGGTCCCGATCATCCCGGGGCTGATGCCGGTGACCAACGTCCGGCAGATCGAGCGCTTCGCGCAGCTGTCCGGGACGGCGTTCCCGCCCGACCTCGCCACTCGGCTGCGCGCGGTGCAGGACGACCCCACCGCGGTGCGGGCGATCGGCGTCGAGGTGGCCTGCGACCTCGCCGAGCAGCTGCTCGGCGGCGGCGCGCCGGGCCTGCACTTCTACACGCTCAACCGGTCGACGGCGACGCGGGAGATCGCCCACGCGCTCGGCCTGTCCGGGCCCGACCCACGGCCCTGACACACTGGCCGCATGGGCTGCGACGACGTCTCGAGCATCCGCGTGACGGGGACCGGCAGCGCGGCCGCGCCGCCGGACGTCGTCGTCATCGAGCTGGCCGCGGAGGCGACCGCGCAGCACGCGGCGTCCGCCCTGACGGCAACGTCGGCGGCCCTGACGCGGATGCGCGACGCCGCGCTCGTCGGCGGCGTCGAGCGGGTGGACGTCTCGTCCACCGGCACCTCGCTGTCGCCCGCCTACGACCGGGAGGGCCGGCTGAACGGCTACCGGGCGTTCCTGGGGCTCACCGTGCGGCTGCGCGACATCCCGCGCGCGGGGCACCTGCTCGCCGACCTCGTGGCCGCGGGCGGGGACGAGGCACGGCTGCAGGGCACCCGCTTCGAGCACTCCGACCCCGAGGCGCTCGCCGCCGCGGCCCGGGAGGCGGCCTTCGCCGACGCCCGGGACAAGGCGCAGCAGTACGCCGGGCTCGCCGGCCGGGCCCTGGGCCCGGTGCTGGCGATCGACGAGGGCGGCCGCCCGGGCCCTGCGCCCATGCCGCGTGACCTGCGGCTGATGGCCGAGGCTGCCGTGCCGGTGGAGGCTGGCGTCCAGGCGGTGACCGCGGCGGTCACGGTGTGCTGGGAGCTGGTCTGAGCCGCCGGCCGGTCGCGTCCCGGGACGAGTACCTCGAGCGCTGGTCCCGGCTGCACGGCGACGTCGACCCGGCCCGCTCCCGGCTGGTCGGCGGCTGGCTGCGGCTCGTCTACGCCCTGGCCCGACCGCTCGCCCGCGCCGGGGTCGTTCCCGACGCCGTCACGCTCGGGGGGCTGGTCGCCGCGGGGCTGGTCGCCTGGCTGGCCGCCCTCGGGGGGCCGTGGTTCGCCGTGGCCGCCCTCGTCGTCGTCCTCTCCGGCCTGCTCGACGGCCTGGACGGCGCGGTGGCGCTGCTCACCGACCGGGCGACCCGGTTCGGCTTCGTGCTGGACTCCCTCGTCGACCGGGTGGCCGACCTGCTGTACCTGCTGGCGCTGTGGCTGGCCGGGGCCCCGGCCGGGGTGTGCGTCGCGGCGGGCGCGGTGACGCTGCTGCACGAGTACACCCGGGCCCGGGCCGCGGCCGGCGGGCTGCCCGACGTGGGGGTGGTCACCGTGGCGGAGCGGCCGACCAGGGTGGTGATCACGACGGCCTTCCTGCTCGCCGCCGCGTCCTACCCGGCGGCCGCCGAGGAGTGGGCGCGGGCCGGCGCGGTGGCCTGGCTGGCGGTCTCGGTCGTCGGGATCACCCAGCTGCTCGTCGTCGTCCGGCGCCGGCTGCGCTGATGACCGCCGACCTCGACCTGGCGCTGCTCGCCGGCTGCACGGTCCTGCTCGTCGGGATCCTCGCGGTCCGCGTCGTGCTCCGGCTCGGCCTGCCCAGCCTGCTGTTCTACCTCGCGCTGGGGCTGGTGATCGGCGAGGCCGGGCTGGGGGTGCGGTTCGACGATGCCGACCTCACCCGGGACGTCGGGCTGCTCGCGCTGGTCCTCATCCTCGCCGAGGGCGGCCTGACCGGCCGGCTGTCGGCGCTGCGCCCGGTGGCCAGGCTGGCGACGGTGCTCGCGACCGTGGGGATCGCCGTGAGCGTCCTCGTCGTCAGCGCGGCCGTGCGGCTGGTCCTCGACCTGGACTGGCGCACGGCGCTGGTGCTCGCGGCCGTCGTCTCCTCGACCGACGCCGCCGCGGTGTTCTCGGTGCTGCGCCGGCTGCGTCTGCGCGGGCGGCTGTCGGCCACGCTGGAGGCGGAGTCCGGGCTCAACGACGCCCCGGTCGTCGTGCTCGTGACGCTCGCCGCGTCCGACACCTGGGGGCAGGACCCCTGGTGGTGGGTCGCGGTCGTCATCGTCGGGGAGCTGCTGCTGGGGGCGCTGGTCGGCTGGGCCGTCGGCCAGGCGGGCCGCTGGTTGCTGCCCCGGCTGGCCCTGCCCGCCGTGGGGCTCTACCCGCTGGCCGCGCTGGCGCTGATCGTCCTGGCCTACGCCACGGCGGTCGTCGCGCACGCCAGCGGGTTCCTCGCCGCGTACATCGCGGCCGTTCTGCTCGGCTCGGCCCGGCTGCCGCACCGCCGGGCGGTGCTCGGCTTCGCGGAGGGCCTGGCGTGGCTCGCCCAGATCGGGCTGTTCGTCCTGCTCGGGCTGCTCGCATCGCCCGCCCGGCTGCCGGACGCCGTCCCGCTGGCGCTCGTCGCCGGCGGTGTGCTCCTGCTGGTGGCCCGCCCCCTGTCCGTGGCCGTCAGCGCCACCCCGTTCCGGGTGCCCTGGCGGGAGCAGGCGTTCCTGTCGCTCGCGGGCCTGCGGGGGGCGGTGCCGATCGTGCTGGCCACGATCCCCCTGTCCGAGGGGCTGCCGAACGCGACGCTGGTGTTCGACGCGACGTTCCTCATGGTGGTGGTGCTCACCGCGATCCAGGCGCCGCCGCTGCCGTTCGCGGCCCGCCGGCTCGGGGTGGCCTCCCCCGCCGAGGCGGGGGAGCTCGACGTCGAGATCGCCCCGTTGGACGAGCTGGGCGCCGCGCTGCTGGAGGTCCCGGTGCCGCCCGGGTCACGGCTGGCCGGCGCCTACGTCCCCGAGCTGCGCCTGCCCGAGGGTGCGGTCGTCACGCTCGTCGTCCACGGCGGGCAGTCCACGGTGCCCGACCGCGGGACCCGGCTGCGCCAGGGCGACCGGCTGCTGGTCGTGACGACGGCGCCGGCCCGGGCTGCCACGGTCCGCCGGCTGCGCGCGGTGAACCGGCGCGGCGTGCTGGCCCGCTGGCTCGGGGACGAGGGCGACGAGGAGCCCTGACCGACCTGCCGCGGTGTCAGGCCGGGGGTGTCAGGCCGGGCCGACCAGACCGGCGACGATCTCGGCGGACAGGCCCACGAGCGGCAGCCCGCCGCCGGGGTGCGCGGACCCCCCGACGAGGAACAGCCCCCGTACCGGTGAGGCGTTGGCCGGCCGCAGGAACGCGGCCCGGGGGCCGTTCGAGGAGGTGCCGTAGATCGACCCGCCCGGGGCGCGGGTGGCCCGCTCGAGGTCGGCGGGCGTGCGGGTCTCCCGCCACACCAGGCGGTCGCGGACGTCCAGCCCGCGGGCGGCGAGCACGTCGAGCACCCGGCGGGCGTAGGACTCGGCCAGCCCGGGGCTGTCCCAGTCCACGCCGCTGCCCGGCTCGTGCCGCGGGGCGTTGACGAGCACGAACCAGGACTCGTGGTCGGCGTCGGGCCGCATCAACGGGTCGTCGGGGGAGCAGACGTACACCGTCGGGTCGTCGACCGGGCGCGGGTGCCGGCCGAAGATGGCGTCGAACTCGGCGTCGTAGTCGGCGGGGAACGCGACGTGGTGGTGGGCCAGCTCGGGGGTCCGGCCGCGGACGGCGAGCAGCAGGACGAAGCCGGAGAGGGAGGGCGTCGTCCGGCGCAGCCGGGCCAGCGGCTTCGCGGCGGCCGCCGGCGGGAGCAGGTCCCGGTACAGGTGCGTCGCGTCGGCGTTGGCGACCACGACGTCGGCAGGCAGCACCTGCCCGTCGGTGAGGCGCACCCCGGTGGCGCGTCCGCCGTCCAGGACCACCGCGCCGACGTCGGAGGCGAACCGCACGTCCACCCCGCGGTCGAGGCAGCGCTGGTAGGTCGCGTCCGCCAGCCGGGCCAGCCCGCCGGCGACGTGCCAGGCGCCGAACGTCTGCTCGACGTAGGGGACGACGGCCAGCGCGGCGGGCGCCCGGCGCGGGTCGGAGCCGGTGTACGTCGCGTACCGGTCGAGCAGGGTGCGCAGCCGAGGGTCGTGCAGGTACCGGGCGCCCAGCCCGCGCAGGGAGGTGAACGGTGCCACCGTGCGGACGTCGCTCAGCCGGCCGGCGTGGCGCAGCAGGTCGCCCGGGCCGGTGAGCGGGGTCTCCAGGAACGGCCGGCGGGTGACCCGCCAGATGTCCCCGGCCCGGCGCAGCAGGCCCGCCCATTGGGCGCCGGTCCCCGTCCCGAGGGCGTCGTCGATCGCCGCCTCGACCCGTCCCCGGCCCACGCCGGGGACGACCAGCCGGGTCCCGTCGGCGAACCGGTAGCCGAACGCCGGGTCGAGCGCGACGAGGTCGACGTTGTCCTCCAGCGCGGCCCCGGCCCGCCGGACGGCGGTCTTGAGGAACAGGTCGCGGTACACCGCGGGCAGGGTCAGCAGCGACGGGCCGGTGTCGAAGACGAATCCGTCCCGCTCGTAGCGGGCCAGCTTGCCGCCGTGGGTGGGGCCCTGCTCCAGCACCGTGACGGCGTGGCCCTGGGCGCTCAGCCGGGCGGCCACCGCGAGCCCACCCATCCCGGCCCCGACCACGACGACCCGTGCCACGCCTGCGATCCTGCCACTCCCGGGCGCCGCCGCCGTCGACCGCCGTCCGTGGGTGGCTGCCATGCTGAGCCGGTGGTGACGGAACCCCACCCGGTCCCGGGCGACGACCCGGGGACGCCCGAGGAGTTCTTCGCCGGCCACCCGGACGCCCTGGCGCTGTACCGGGCGGTGCACACGGCCGTCACCGGGTTCGGCGC
>JALOLN010000002.1 GCA_025455945.1 Actinomycetes bacterium | reverse complement strand
GGGGACTTGAACCCCCACGCCCGTTAATAGGGCACTAGCACCTCAAGCTAGCGCGTCTGCCATTCCGCCACTCGGACGCGTCCGGCACCGCCGGAGCGGGCGCAACCTTACCAAAGGCGACAACGAGCCCCGGCACCGCGCGGCCTGGCGTCCCGCCGTCCCGCGACGGACCGGGCCGCCACGGGGCAGGATGACCCCGTGACCGCAGACCCACCGAACCCGGCCGCCGAGGACGACGTCGTCGAGCTGTGCCGCGACCTCATCCGCATCGACTCGTCGAACTACGGCGACGGCTCCGGACCGGGGGAGCGGGCCGCCGCGGAGTACGTCGCCGAGCGGCTCGCCGAGGTCGGCCTGCAGCCGGAGTACGTCGAGACCGGGCCGGGCCGCGGCAACGTCGTCGCGCGTGTCGAGGGCACCGACCCCAGCCGTCCTGGCCTGCTCATCCACGGCCACCTCGACGTCGTGCCGGCCACGGCCGCCGACTGGAGCGTTCCCCCCTTCTCGGGCGAGATCGCCGACGGCTGCCTCTGGGGCCGCGGCGCCGTCGACATGAAGGACATGGACGCCATGGCCCTCGCCGTGGTGCGCCAGCGACTGCGCGAGGGCCGCCGCCCGGAGCGCGACGTCGTCTTGGCGTTCCTCGCCGACGAGGAGGCCGGCGGACGCCACGGCGCGCACCGGCTGGTCGAGACCCACGCGCACCTCTTCGAGGGCGTCACCGAGGGGATCGGCGAGGTCGGCGGCTTCAGCTTCACCGCGGGCGACGTGCGCCTCTACCTCATTCAGACCGCCGAGAAGGGCTTGGCCTGGATGCGGCTGACCGCCACCGGCCGGGCCGGCCACGGCTCGATGACGAACGACGACAACGCTGTCACCGAGCTGTGCGAGGCGGTGGCCCGGCTCGGCCGGCACCGGTTCCCGGTCCGGGTCACGAAGACCGTGCGCCGGTTCCTCGACGAGGTCTCCGACGCCCTCGGGGTCACCCTCGACCCCGACGACATGGACGCCGTCATCGCCCGGCTCGGCCCGATCGCGATCCTCATCGGTGCCACCCTGCGCAACACGGTCAACCCGTCGATGCTCAGCGCCGGCTACAAGGTGAACGTGATCCCCGCGCAGGCGCAGGCACACGTCGACGGCCGGTTCCTCCCCGGCTTCGAGGAGGAGTTCTTCGCCGAGGTCGACGGACTGCTCGGGCCGAAGGTGCAGCGGGAGTTCGTCGTCCACGACGTGGCGCTGGAGACCGAGTTCGAGGGCCGGCTGGTGGACGCCGCGTGCGCCGCGCTGCGCGCCGAGGACCCAGTCGCCCGTCCGGTGCCCTACACGCTGTCCGGCGGCACCGACGCCAAGGCGTTCGCCCGGCTCGGCATCCCGTGTATCGGTTTCGCGCCGCTGCAGCTGCCGCCGATGCTGGACTTCGCCGGCATGTTCCACGGGGTCGACGAGCGGGTGCCGGTCGACGGCCTGCGGTTCGGCGTCCGCGTCCTCGACCGTTTCCTCGACCTGGCCTGACCCCACCCCTTTCCTGGCGGGGGCGATGTGGCCGTCAGGGCGACCACATCGTCACCGCCACGGGGGGGAGAGGTCGACCGGCGACCCCGGCTCGGTGATCAGCACGCGGGTCGGCAGGTCCAGCCGCTGCACCGCCTCGACGAGGTCACGTGGCGGTCGGTGCAGCAGGTGCGGGCGCAGCCGGGACAGCCCCACCGGGTACAGCGTGCCCCAGTGGATCGGCACCACCGTCGGCGCACCGACCAGCGCGGCCGCCTCCGCCGCCCGCATCGGGTCCAGGTGCCCCGGCCCCAAGTTCGGCCCCCAGCCCCACACCGGCAGCAGCGCCAGGCTCAGCCGGTCGGCGAGGTCGGCCATGCCCGGGAAGAGGTCGGTGTCCCCGGCGAAGTAGACCGCCTCGTCGGCCGAAGACAGGACGAAACCGATCGACTCCGCGCGCGGTCCGCGCGGCACTCGGAACCCGTCGTGGACCGCGGGCACGGCCCGGATCCGCGCCCCGGCGACGTCCAGGTCGGCGCCGACCGGCAGCTCGGCGACCTGCCGGAACCCCCGCGCCGCCAGCCACCCCCCGGCTCCGGGCGGGACGACGACCGGCACGTCACGGCCCACCCGGCGCAGCGACGGCAGGTCGAGGTGGTCGTGGTGGGCGTGGGAGACGACGACGACGTCGACGTCGGTGTAGTCCCGCGGGCTCGGCGGGGGGACCACACGGCGCAGGAACGTGCAGCGGGGGAGCAGTACCGGGTCGGTGAGCACCCGCGCGCCGCCGATCTCGACCAGCACCGTGGCGTGCCCGACGAAGGTGAGCCCGAGCGGCGTCATGCGGTGCGGACCACGCGGATGATCCGCCGCCGCAGCCACACTCGCCGGGTGCCGTCCGCGTACAGCCGCAGCCGGGCCAGCTCCCAGCCGCCGTACTCCGCGTGGTCGGTGAGCAGCTGGCGGGCTGCCCCGCGCGTCGTCCCGCGCGGCAGCACCAGCTCGCGCACCTCGTACTCGGTCATCGGCGTCCATGGTGGCACCCAGTGGCCGCCGGCGGGGCGTAGCGTCCACCCCATGAGCGAGCAGGCCGGCGTCCGGGTCCGCCTCGAGGTCCTCCTGGCCGCGCTGGCGCAGCACCTCGCGGCCGTCGAGTCCCGGGCGGGTGAGGCCGACCCCGCCGTCTTCGCCGCCTTCGACCACCTCGCCGACGCCTTCGCCGCCTACGAGGAGGCGCTGTACGACGTGCACGACGAGGTCGTGCCGATGACCCTCGTCGCCTACGACGAGGAGGACGACGAGGAGCTCTGACGCCGCCGGGTCAGGACTGGTCGGGGCCGCGCTCGGGATAGCCGACCGTCGGCTCGGACACCTCGTCGAGCACCTGCCGGATCTCCGCCGGCAGGGTGATGTCGTCGGCGGCGAGGATCCCCCGCAGCTGCGCGGCGGTCCGTGCGCCGACGATCGGCGCGACGACCCCCGGACGGTCCCGGACCCACGCCAGGGCGACCTCCAGCGGTGCCAGCCCCAGACCGTCCGCCGCCGTGGCGACCGCGGTGACGATCCGCTGCCCGTCGGCGGCGAGGTACGGCTCGACGAACCGAGAGAAGTGCGGCGAGGCGGCGCGGGAGTCGGCGGGGATGCCAGTACGGTACTTCCCGGTGAGCACGCCCCGCCCCAACGGGGACCAGGGCAGGACGCCCAGGCCGAGCGCCTGGGCCGCCGGGAGGACCTCCCGCTCGATGCCGCGCTGGAGGAGGGAGTACTCCACCTGGGTCGAGACGAGAGGCACCCGGTCCGGCCAGGCCCGCTGCCACGTTGCCGCCTGCGCGGTCTGCCACCCGGTGAGGTTCGAGACGCCGACGTAGCGCACCTTGCCCGCCGCCACCGCGTCGTCCAAAGCCGCGAGCGTCTCCTCCAGCGGTGTGGCGGCCGACCACGTGTGCACCTGCCACAGGTCGACGTGGTCGGTGCCGAGCCGGGTCAGGGAGTCCTCGAGGTCGTGCAGCATCGCTCGCCGGGAGGTGTCCACGGTGCGGCGTCCCCCGGGGTAGCGCAGCCCGGTCTTGGTCGCGACGACGACGTCGCCCCGGGGGACGACGTCGTCCAGGAGTCGGCCGAGGGTCAGCTCGCTGGCACCCTCGCCGTAGGAGACCGCGGTGTCGACGAGCGTGCCGCCCGCCTCGAGGAAGGCGGCGAGCTGGTCGCGGGCCTCGTGCTCGTCGGTGTCGCGACCCCAGGTCATCGTGCCGAGCCCGATCCGGGACACCTGCAGCCCACTGCCCCCGACCCGCCGCTGCTCCATACCCGAGGAGGGTAGTGACTCGGTGCTCGGTAGGGTCGGCTGGGACCAGCCGGGACCAGGAGCGGACCCGCAGGCGAAGGAGCGACCACATGAGGCTCGGGCTCAACCTCGGTTACTGGGGCGCCGGCAACGACGCTGACAACCTCGAGCTCGCCCGCGAGGCGGACCGGCTCGGCTACTCCGTGGTCTGGGCCGCGGAGGCCTACGGCTCGGACGCCGCCACGGTGCTCGCCTGGGTCGCCGCCCAGACCCAGCAGATCGACGTCGGGTCGGCGATCTTCCAGATCCCCGGCCGAACCCCGGCCCTGACCGCCATGACGGCGGCCACGCTCGACACGCTCTCCGGTGGCCGGTTCCGGCTCGGGCTCGGTGTCTCCGGGCCACAGGTGTCGGAGGGCTGGCACGGCGTGCGGTTCGACAAGCCGCTGGCCCGCACCCGGGAGTACGTCGAGATCGTGCGGATGGCGCTGCGCCGGGAGACGGTGCGCCACGAGGGGGAGTTCTTCACGCTGCCGCTGCCGGACGGCCCCGGCAAGGCGCTCAAGCTCACCGTGCACCCGGCCCGGGAGACCATCCCGGTATACCTGGCCGCCGTGGGGCCGAAGAACCTCGAGCTGGCCGGCGAGATCGCCGACGGCTGGCTGGCGATCTTCTTCGCCCCGGAGCACGCGGAGGAGTCGCTGTCGCACGTCCGGACCGGTCGGGCCAAGGTCGGCGCCGACCTCGCCGGCTTCGACGTCGTCCCGACCGTGCCCGTCGTGATCGGCGACGACCTGGAGGCCTGCGCGGCGCCGGTGCGCGCCTACTCCGCGCTGTACGTCGGCGGCATGGGCAGCCGGGAGAAGAACTTCTACAACCAGCTCGCCGTCCGGATGGGCTACGACGCGGCCGCGGCGGAGGTGCAGGAGCGGTACCTCGCCCGCGACTACGCCGGTGCGGCGGCGGCCATCCCGTTCGAGTTCATCGACCGCACCTCGCTCATCGGCCCGCCCGCACGGATCGCCGAGCGGCTGCCGGCGTACGCGGCGGCCGGGGTGACCACGCTGACCGTGGCGTCGTACGCCGGAGCGATGGAGCAGCGGGTTGCGACCCTGCGGACGATGGTCGAGGCGGTCGAGCGGGCCGGACTGGCGGAGTGATCGGCTGGTTCGAGGCGGTCGTCCTGGGGGTCGTCCAGGGGCTCACCGAGTTCCTGCCGATCTCGTCCAGCGCGCACATCCGCATCGTCTCCGAGGTCTTCGGCTGGGAGGACCCGGGCGCCGCCTTCACCGCGGTGACCCAGATCGGCACCGAGTCGGCGGTGCTGCTCTACTTCCGCCACGACATCGTCCGGATCGTGTCCACCTGGTCCCGCTCGCTGGTCCGTCCGGAGCTGCGCGGGCACATCGACGCGCGGATGGGCTGGTACGTCATCCTCGGCACCATCCCGATCGCCGTGCTCGGCTTCGTGTTCCGGGAGCAGATCGAGACCGTGGCCCGCGACCTGCGGCTGACGGCGTCGATGCTCATCCTCGTGGGGCTGGTCCTGTGGGCCGCCGACCGGATGGACCGCCAGCGCAAGACCCTCGCCGACCTCAACATCCGCGACGGGGTGGTGTTCGGCCTCGCGCAGGCCTGCGCCCTGATCCCAGGTGTCAGCCGGTCGGGCGGGACGATCTCGGCCGGGCTGTTCATGCAGTACACGCGGGAGGCGGCGACCCGATACGCGTTCCTGCTCGCGATCCCCGCCGTCCTCGCCTCGGGGTTCTTCGAGATGCTCAAGATCGGTGACTCCGGGCAGGTGGCCTGGGGCCCCACGATCGCGGCCACGGTGATCGCCTTCTTCATCGGGTACGCCGTCATCGCGTGGCTGATCCGGTACGTCGCGACGCGGACCTTCCTGCCCTTCGTCGTCTACCGGGTCACCCTGGGCACGGTGATCCTCGGGCTGCTCGCCACCGGGGTGCTGTCGCCGCGGTGACGGCCCCCCAGACCACGTTGATCATCGGCAGATCGGGCTCATAGCTCGCTGAGACGCCCGGTACGCCGATGATCAACAGTGGGAGGGCCGACGGCATCCACAGGTCGCCCTCCTGTCCACAGCGGCTGGACCGCGTGACCTGGTGGGTGCCGCCGCGCCGCAGGCTCCCCGGCATGCAGCGACCACGCCCCCTGCCGGCGCCACTTGCCGATCGGCCGTTCCGCCTGCTCGACGCCGCCGAGCTCGGAGTGAACGGTGAGCGGCTGCGCACCGCCGAGGTCCGGCGTGCGCACCGTGGCGTGTACGTGCCGCGGACCCTGCCGGATGTCTTCGACGTCCGGTGCGACGCCGCCTTCCTCGCGCTCCCGGAGCGAGCCGTCCTCAGCCACCGCGCCGCGGCCGCCTGGTACGGCTGCCCGCTGCCAGACCGGTCACCGGTAGCGGTCGAGGTCACGGTCCCTGCCGGCACGGTCCTGCCCCAGCTGCAGGCGGTGCGGGCCCACGCCGCCCGGCTCGAGGCGGACGACGTCCGCAGCTTCCGCGGCCGCGCGGTGACGTCGCCGGCCCGCACCGTGCTGGACCTGGCCGCCGAGCTGTCGTTGGTGGACCTGGTCGCGGTCGCCGACTCGCTGCTCGCCCGGGGTCTGGTCACTCGAGAAGCCCTGGAGGCGATGGTCGACGGGGCAGCCCGGCGGCGCGGGGTGCGACGGGCCCGCCGGGCGCTGGAACTCGTCGAGCCGCGGACGAGATCGGCCATGGAGACGCGCGTTCGGGTGCTGCTCATCCTGGCGGGGCTGCCCCGGCCTGAGTGCAACGTGGACGTGTTCGACGCCGAGGGTCAGTGGGTCGCGACCGTGGACTTCCTCTACCGCGACCAGCGGATCGTCATCGAGTACGACGGCCGGCACCACGGGGAGGAGGACCAGCGGGTGTACGACCTCGCACGGCGCAACACCCTCACCCGCGCCGGGTACGTGATCCTGCACTTCAGCGCCCGCGACGTGCTGCGCTGGCCGGAGCGGCTGGTCGCCGAGGTCCGGGAGGCGCTCGACCGCGCCGGGAAGAGCGCGCCCTGACGCCCAGCCTCCCCGGCCCCTGTGCGTTGATCATCGTCAGATCGGGCTTCTCAGGCGCGAATGAGCCCGACTACCCGATGATCAACGAGCGAGGGGGGCGGGGGCGGACGGCGCGGACGGCGTCAGAGCCAGCCGCTGTGCCGGAAGTAGCGGTACAGCGCCGTGCAGGCGCCGAGCATGATCCCGACGATGAGCGGGTAGCCGAACGACCAGCCCAGCTCGGGCATGTGGTCGAAGTTCATCCCGTACACGCCGGCGATCATCGTCGGGACGGCGGCGATCGCCACCCACGCCGAGATCCGCCGCATGTCCTCGTTCTGCCGGAGTCCGACCTGGGCGAGGTGCGCCTGCAGGATGCCGGCGAGCAGGGCGTCCATCGACTCGATCTGCTCGTTGACGCGCAGCAGGTGGTCGAACACGTCCCGGAAGAACGGCCGCGACCCCTCCGAGACCAGCGGGCTGCCGTTCGCCAGCACCTGCTGGACGGCGACAACGAGCGGCGACACCGCCCGCCGGAACTCCTGCAGCTCGCGCTTGAGCTTGTAGATGCGCTCGAAGTCGTCGGTGCGCTCGGGGGAGAAGACGCTGGCCTCGACCTCGTCGACGTCGGTCTGCAGATCCGCTGCGACGCTGAGGTAGGTGTCGACGACGGCGTCCGCCACCCCGTACAGGACGGCGGCCGGGCCGTGCGCCAGCGTCTCCGGCTCGGCCTCCAGCCGGGTGCGGACCGCCGTCAGGTCGTTGCCCTCGCCGTGCCGGACGGTGACGACGAACCCCTTGCCCAGGAAGACCGCGATCTCCCCGGTCTCGACGTCGGAGGTCTCCTCGACGTAGGTGAGGGTCCGCAGGACGACGAACAGCGAGTCGCCGTACACGTCGACCTTCGGCCGCTGGTGGGCCCGGATGGCGTCGTCCACGGCCAGCGGGTGCAGGCCGAACACCCGGGCCACGCCGCGCAGGTCGTTCTCGGTCGGCTCGAACAGCCCCATCCAGGCGAACGCCGACGGGTCGCGCCGGCCCTCGGCGGCGAGCCGGACGAGGTTGCGGGTCTCCTCGGCCCGGTGGCCGTCCCGATAGAGGGCGCAGTCGACGATCACCGGGCCATTGTGGCCTGCCGGCCGTAGGTTTCTCGCGTGACCACGCTGTTGCTCGTGCGCCACGGCCGGACGACTGCCAACGTCGACGGGCTGCTCGCCGGCTGGACGCCACGGGTGCACCTCGACGAGACCGGCCGGGGGCAGGCGGCCGCGGTGGCGGCGCGGCTGCTGCCGATCCCGGTCGCGGCCGTCGTCACCAGCCCCCTCGAACGCTGTCGGGAGACGGCCGCCGCGCTGCTCGCCGGGCGGGACGGCACGCCCGAGCACGTCGACGACCGGCTCGGGGAAGTGCGCTACGGCGACTGGACCGGCCGGCAGCTGAAGGAGCTGGCCGAGGAGCCGCTGTGGCGGGTCGTGCAGGCCCACCCGAGCGCGGCGACGTTCCCGGGCGCAGGGGCGGAGTCGATGGCGGCGATGGCCACCCGGGCCGTGGCGGCGGTCCGCGCCTGGAACGAGCGGCTGGGCGCGGACGCCACGTGGGTGGCGGTCAGCCACGGCGATGTCATCAAGGCGGTGGTGGCCGACGCCCTCGGCCTGCACCTCGACCACTTCCAGCGCATCCAGGTCGACCCGGCTTCGCTGACCGTCGTCCGGTACACCGAGCTACGCCCCTTCCTCGTGCGGCTCAACGACGTGGGCGGCGCCGTGGACGGGCTCGCCGCCCCGGCCGGCAGGGGCGGCGCACCCGGCGACGCGGTCGTCGGCGGGGGTGCCGGCACCGCCTCGACGGGCGGGACGGCGCCGGAGCCGTAGGCTGGAGGCCATGCCGGGACTCGTCTTCGACCCGCCGGAGCGGTTCGTCGCGGGCACCGTCGGCCCGCCAGGGCAGCGCACGTTCTACCTGCAGGCCCGCGGTGGCGGACGGATCGCCAGCGTCGCCCTGGAGAAGCAGCAGGTGGCGGCGCTCGCGGAGCGGATGGACGAGATGCTCGACGAGGTGGTCCGTCGTTCGGGGGGCGCCGCGGCCGTCCCGGCGGTCGCGCCGGCGGAGCTGAACGACCTCGACCCGCTGGACAGCCCCGTGGAGGAGGACTTCCGGGTGGCCTCGCTGACCCTGGCGTGGGACGCCGACGCCGAGCGGGTGGTCGTCGAGGCGGGGGGGCCCGACCTCGCGGCCGACGCGGACGGCGACGCCGAGGTCGACATCGGGGCTGCCGCCGACGGCACCGGCGCCGCGTCCCCGCAGCAGGTCACCGTGCGGATGACCGGGGCCATGGCCCGGGCGTTCGTCCAGCGGGCGCTCGCCGTCGTCCGTGCGGGCCGGCCGCCGTGCCCGTTCTGCACGCTCCCGCTGGACCCCGCCGGGCACGTCTGCCCCCGGCAGAACGGCTACCGCCGCCGCTGACCTCCCGCACACTGGTGCCGTGAGCCCGTTCGCCCCGCCGCTGGACGAGCCGGCCGCCGAGGCGGCGCTGGCGCTGCTGGCGCACGGGGAGATCCATGTCGAGGGACGGCTGGTCGACGCGTCGAACGCCACCTTGTACTGCACGGTGACCCTCGACGGCGTGACCGCCACCTGCGTGCACAAGCCCGTCGCGGGGGAGCGCCCGCTGTGGGACTTCCCCGACGGCACCCTGGCGTTCCGGGAGGTCGCCACGTACGCGGTCTCGGCCGCGACCGGGTGGGACCTGGTCCCGCCGACCGTGCTGCGGGACGGCCCCTACGGCCCCGGCATGACCCAGCTGTGGCTGGAGGCCGACGAGACGGTCGACCTCTTCGCGCTGGTCCGCAGCGACACCGTGGACCTGCGGCGCATCGCCGTCCTGGACGCCGTGGTCAACAACGGCGACCGCAAGGGCAGCCACCTGCTGCCGGTGCCCTCCGGCCGGGTCTACGGCATCGACCACGGGGTGTGCTTCGCCACCGAGGACAAGCTGCGCACGCTGCTGTGGCAGTGGCGCGGCGAGCCGCTCACGGAGGAGGCCCTCGACGTGCTGCGGCGCCTCGACGCGGCGCTGTCCGACGAGCTCGGTGAGCGCCTGCGCCGCCTCCTCTCCCGGCGCGAGGTCGCGGCGACCCACGACCGGGTCCGGTCGCTGCTCAGGACGGGGCTGCACCCCCTGCCGTCGGGGGAGTGGCCGGCCATCCCCTGGCCGCCCTTCTGACCCGGCGGGGCACCGTAGGCTCACCCCGTGGAGTCCTGGCGCGCGGTCGACGTCCCCAGCCTGCCCGGAGCCGGTCAGCCGCTGCGCCTGCACGACACCGCGACCGGGGAGGTGCGGCCGGTCGCGGCCGGTCGGGACGCGCGCATGTACGTGTGCGGCATCACGCCCTATGACGCGACCCATCTCGGCCACGCGGCCACCTACCTCACCTTCGACCTGGTGAACCGGGTCTGGCGGGACGCCGGTCACCGCGTCCACTACGTGCAGAACGTCACCGACGTCGACGACCCGCTGCTCGAACGGGCCGTCGCCACCGGCCAGGACTGGCGGGAGATCGCCGCCCGCGAGACCGAGCTATTCCGGGCCGACATGACCGCGCTGCGCGTTCTGCCCCCCGAGCACTACGTGGGCGCCGTGGAGGCGATCCCCCTCGTCGTCGAGCTCATCGAGCGGCTCAAGGCCGCGGGGAACGCCTACGAGGTGGCGGGCGACCTCTACTTCCCGGTGCACGCCGACCCCCGCTTCGGGGCGGTCTCGGGGCTGGACCGGGACCAGATGCTGGCGTTGTTCGCCGAACGCGGGGGCGACCCGGACCGGCCGGGCAAGAAGGACCCCCTGGACTGCCTGCTGTGGCAGACCGCCCGGCCCGACGAGCCGGCGTGGGACTCCTCACTCGGCCACGGCCGGCCCGGCTGGCACATCGAGTGCACCGCGATCGCGCTGCACCACCTCGGCGGTCCCCTCGACGTGCAGGGCGGCGGCCGGGACCTGGTCTTCCCCCACCACGAGATGGGCGCCGCGCAGGCCCACGTCGTCACGGGGGAGTGGCCGTACGCCCGGCACTACGTCCACGCCGGTCTGGTCGGCCTCGACGGCGAGAAGATGTCCAAGTCCCGCGGCAACCTGGTCTTCGTCTCCCGGCTGCGCGAGCAGGGCGAGGAGCCGGGCGCCGTCCGGCTGGCCCTGCTGGCCCACCACTACCGCGCCGACTGGGAGTGGACCGGCGCCGACCTCGACACCGCCCGACGGCGGCTCGCGGCCTGGCGGTCGGCGGTCGCCGCGCCGGCGGGCCCGGACGCCGGACCTTTGCTCGCCGCCGTCCGCGAGCGGCTCGCCGACGACCTCGACGCCCCGGGCGCGCTGCGGGCGGTGGACCGGTGGGCGGAGGAGGTCCGGCTGCGGGGCGGCCGGGACGACCGCGCCCCGGCCCTCGTCCGGGCCACCGTCGACGCCCTCCTCGGCGTCCCCCTGTGACCCGTGCTCACCCAGCCGGGTCGTCGCGGCGTTTGAGGTAGCGCTCGAACTCCCGCGCGATCGCGTCGCCGCTGGCCTCCGGCAGGTCCGCGGTGTCGCGCGCGTCCTCCAGCGCCCGGACGTACTCGGCGACCTCCTCGTCCTCCTCGGCCAGCTCGTCGACGCCGCGCTCCCAGGCCCGCGCCTCCTCGACGAGGTCACCGAGCGGGACGGGGATGTCGAGCAGGTCCTCCACCCGGCGCAACAGCGCCAAGGTGGCCTTGGGGCACGGCGGCTGGCTGACGTAGTGCGGGACGGCGGCCCACAGCGACACCGCGGGCAGCCCGGCGCGCTCGCAGGCGCTCTGCAGGACGCCGACGATCCCGGTCGGTCCCTCGTACGTCGACCGCTCGAACCCCAGCCGGCGGGCCGCCACGGCGTCGGTGGCCGTCCCGGTGATGGGGATCGGCCGGGTGTGCGGGGTGTCGGCGAGCAGCGCGCCGAGGGTGACGACGGTCTCCACGCCGAGGTCCGCGGCCACGTCCAGGACCTCCCTGCAGAACGTGCGCCACCTCATGCTGGGCTCGATGCCGCGGAGCAGGACCACGTCGCGGCGGGGGAGCGGCAGGCGGGCGACGGCCAGCCGTGTCGTGGGCCAGGCGATGTGCCGGCGCCCGTCGGCGCCGACCGACACCTGGGGCCGGTTCACCTGGAAGTCGTAGTACTCCTCGGGGTCCAGCTCACCGAGCGGCTCCGCGCCCCACACTCTCTCGAGGTGCTCCAGCGCATCAGTCGAGGCGTCGCCGGCGTCGTTCCATCCCTCGAACGCGGCCACGAGCACCGGGTCGACCAGCTCGGGCACCCCGTCGAGCTCGATCACCCGCCGCCTCCTCCAGCCCGACACCACGCCCACCGGCGCCGACCCTCGTCGGCGCCTGCGCAGGGCTCCAGCCTACGTCGTGCAGCGGGACGGAGAGCCGGCCGCGCCGGGTACCCTCGGTGCATCATGAGCGCGACCGACGCCGGGCCGGCCGGACTGCGCCGAGCGCTCGGCGAGCGGGTCGTCGTCGCCGACGGCGCCATGGGCACGATGCTGCAGGCCCATGCGCTGACCCTCGCCGACTTCGAGGGCCACGAGGGCTGCAACGAGGTCCTCAACGTCACCCGGCCGGACGTCGTCCGCGCCGTCCACGAGGCCTACCTCGAGGTCGGGGTGGACTGCATCGAGACGAACACCTTCGGTGCGAACCTGGCCAACCTCGGCGAGTACGGCATCGCCGGGCGGATCCGGGAGCTCTCGGTCGCGGGAGCCCGGGTGGCGCGCGTGGCAGCGGACGCCGCCGCGTCACCGGGCCGCCCGCGGTGGGTGCTGGGCTCGGTCGGCCCGGGCACCAAGCTGCCGACGCTGGGACACGTGCCCTTCCGCGCCCTGCGGGACGCCTACCGCGAGCAGGTGAGCGGGCTCGTCGAGGGCGGGGTCGACGCGGTGCTCGTCGAGACCGCGCAGGACCTGCTCCAGGCCAAGGCGGCCGTGATCGGGGCCCAGCGCGCGCTGGAGGCCGCGGGTGTCGACCTCCCGGTCCTCGTCCAGGTCACCGTCGAGACGACCGGCACGATGCTGCTCGGCACCGAGATCGGTGCCGCGCTGACGGCGCTGGAGCCGCTGGGCGTCGACGGCATCGGGCTGAACTGCGCCACCGGGCCCGCCGAGATGAGCGAGCACCTGCGCCACCTCGCCAAGCACGCCCGGACCCTGCTCAGCTGCATGCCCAACGCCGGGCTGCCCGAGCTGGGCGCGGACGGCGCGGTCTACCCGCTCACCCCCGCCCAGCTGGCGGACGCGCACGACCTCTTCACCCGCGAGTACGGGCTGTCGCTCGTCGGCGGCTGCTGCGGGACGACGCCGGAGCACCTGCGGGAGGTCGTGGCCCGGGTCCGGGGCCGGGCGCTGGTCCGGCGGCGGCCGGTGCCCGAGCCCGGTGTCGCCTCGCTGTACCAGAGCGTGCCGTTCCGGCAGGACGTCGCGTTCCTCGCGATCGGCGAGCGCACCAACGCCAACGGCTCGAAGGCCTTCCGCGAGGCCATGCTCGAGGGCCGGCTCGACGACTGCGTCGAGATCGCCCGGGAGCAGATCCGTGACGGGGCGCACCTGCTCGACGTCTGCGTGGACTACGTCGGCCGGGACGGCGTCGCGGACATGCGCGAGATGGCCGGCCGGTTCGCGACGGCATCGACGCTGCCGCTGGTGCTCGACTCCACCGAGCCCGCGGTCATCGAGGCGGGCCTGGAGATGCTGGGCGGCCGTGCGGTGGTCAACTCGGTGAACTACGAGGACGGCGACGGACCGGGGTCGCGGTTCGCCCGCATCATGCCCCTGGTCGCCGAGCACGGGGCGGCCGTCGTGGCGCTGACCATCGACGAGCAGGGGCAGGCGCGCACGGCGGAGTGGAAGGTGGCCGTCGCCGAGCGGCTCATCGGCGACCTCACCCGGCGATGGGGGCTGCGCACCTCGGACGTCGTCGTCGACTGCCTGACCTTCCCTATCGCCACCGGGCAGGAGGAGACCCGCCGGGACGCGGTCGAGACGCTCGCGGCGATCCGGGAGATCAAGCGCCGCCATCCCGAGGTCCAGACCACCCTCGGCGTCTCCAACGTGTCCTTCGGGCTCAACCCCGCGGCCCGCCAGGTGCTCAACTCGGTCTTCCTGGCCGAGGCGGTGAAGGCGGGTCTGGACTCCGCGATCGTCCACCCCTCGCGCATCCTGCCCACGGCGCGGATCCCGGACGAGCAGCTGCAGGTGGCGCTCGACCTCGTGCACGACCGGCGCGGCCCCGGCCACGACCCCCTGCAGCGCTTCCTGGCGCTGTTCGAGGGGGTGGACGCCGCGGCGCTGCGGCAGTCCCGTGCCGAGGAGCTGGCCGGGCTGCCCCTGACCGAGCGGCTGCAGCGCCGCATCGTCGACGGCGAGCGGGCCGGGCTGGAGGCGGACCTCGACGCCGCCCTGCAGACCCGGCCCGCGCTCGACATCGTCAACGACACCCTGCTGGCGGGCATGCGCACCGTCGGCGAGCTGTTCGGCTCCGGGCAGATGCAGCTGCCCTTCGTCCTGCAGTCGGCCGAGGTGATGAAGGCCGCGGTCGCCCACCTCGAGCCGCACATGGACCGGGTCGAGGGCGAGCCCGGCAAGGGCACCATCGTGCTCGCCACGGTGAAGGGCGACGTCCACGACATCGGCAAGAACCTCGTGGACATCATCCTCAGCAACAACGGCTACACGGTCGTCAACCTCGGCATCAAGCAGCCGGTGAGCGCGATCATCGACGCCGCGGCGGAGAACGACGCCGACGTCATCGGGATGTCCGGGCTGCTCGTGAAGTCCACGCTGGTCATGAAGGAGAACCTCGAGGAGCTCACCCAGCGCGGGCTGGCCGGTCGCTGGCCGGTGCTGCTGGGCGGGGCGGCGCTGACCCGGTCCTTCGTCGAGCACGACCTCGCGGAGGCCTTCCCGGGGGAGGTGCGCTACGCCCGCGACGCCTTCGAGGGGCTGCGGCTGATGGACGCCCTGGTCGCGCACCGGCGCGGGCTGCCGGGGCCGGCGCTGCCGCCGCGGAAGGAGCGGCTGGTCCGGGCGGCGGCGCGGACGGCGGCGCTCGCCGGCCCGCTGCCGACCCGATCGGACGTCGCCACGGACAACCCCGTGCCGGTCCCGCCGTTCTGGGGCGACCGCGTCGTCAAGGGCATCGCGCTGGCCGACTACGCCGCCTACCTCGACGAGCGGGCCCTGTTCCTCGGCCAGTGGGGGCTGCGGCCCGGCCGCGGCGAGGGCGGCGCGTCGTACGAGGAGCTCGTCGAGTCCGAGGGGCGGCCCCGGCTGCGGGCCTGGCTGGACCGGCTGCAGACCGAGGGGCTGCTCGAGGCCGGCGTGGTCTACGGCTGGTTCCCGGCGGTGAGCGAGGGGGACGACCTCGTGGTCCTGGACGACGACGGCGGCCAGCGCTGCCGGTTCACCTTCCCGCGGCAGCGCCGCGACCGGCACCTGTGCCTGGCCGACTTCTTCCGGCCCCGGGCCTCGGGGGAGACCGACGTCGTCGGCTTCACCGTGGTGACCATGGGACGACGGGTGTCCGAGGCGGCGGCGGAGCTGTTCGCGAAAGACGCCTACCGCGACTACGTGGAGCTGCACGGGCTGTCGGTGCAGCTGGCCGAGGCGCTCGCCGAGTACTGGCACGCCCGCGCGCGGGCCGAGCTCGGCTACGCGGGGGAGGACGACCCCACCCTCGACGGGATCCTGCGCCAGGGGTATCGCGGGTCGCGCTACTCCTTCGGCTACCCGGCCTGCCCGGACCTCGCCGACCAGGCCACGGTCATGGAGCTGCTGCGTCCCGAACGGATCGGCGTCAGCCTGTCGGAGGAGTTCCAGCTGCACCCGGAGCAGTCGACGTCGGCGATCGTCGTCCACCACCCGGAGGCGAAGTACTTCAATGCCCGCTGACGGCACCGCGGGCGGGTTGCAGGCCGTCCTGTTCGACATGGACGGCCTGCTCGTCGACACCGAGCACGCGTGGGGGGTGGCGGAGGCGCGGGTGGTCGCCCGGCTCGGCGGGGAGCCGTGGACACCGGAGGAGCAGTCCGCCATGGTCGGGGGGCCGCTGCACCGGGTCGGCGTGTACATGGCGCAGCGCGTCGGTGGAGACCTGGACCCCGACGAGATCGCCGCCGACCTGGTCGCGACGATGGCCGAGCTGCTCTCGGCGGGCGCCGACCACCGGCCAGGCGCTGCGGAGCTGCTCGACGACCTCGTGGCCCACGGCGTGCCCTGCGGCCTGGTGTCCTCCTCGCCCCGCCTGCTCGTCGACTCGGTCCTGGCATCGGTGGGCGGGGACCACTTCACGATCACGGTCGCGGGCGACGAGGTGCCGCGGCAGAAGCCGCACCCCGACCCGTACCTCGCCGCGGCCGCCCGGCTCGGCGCCGACCCGGCCCGGTGCGTCGTCCTGGAGGACAGCCCGGTGGGCGTGACCGCCGCGGAGCGGGCGGGCTGCGTCGTCGTGGCGGTGCCGTTCGCCGTGCCGATCGAGCCGGCCCCCGGCCGGCACGTCGTCACCTCCCTCGCCGAGATTGACGCCGCCCGGCTGCGCGCCCTGGTGGGAGGGGCGTCCGCTACTCCGTCGTGACGGCCTGCAGCACGTCCAGCCGGGCCGCTCGGCGGGCCGGCCAGAGGGCAGCGAGCACGCCGACGACGCCGGAGACGACGAAGAAGGCGACGAGCAGCCCCCACGGGATACTCAGGACGCGGATCCCCTGGTCGGCGATGGCCCGCTGCAGCGCGACGCCGAAGCCGAGACCGAGGACGATGCCGAGCATCGCGCCGAACACCGCGATGACGACCGACTCGACCCGGATCATGCCCCGCAGCTGACGGCGTGTCGTGCCCACGGCGCGGAGCAGGCCGATCTCCCGGGTCCGCTCGACCACGGACAGCACGAGGGTGTTGACGATGCCGAGCACGGCGATCAGGACGGCGAGGCCGAGCAGCGCGTAGATCAGCGTGAGCAGCTGGTTGACCTGCTGGCGGATCTGGGCCTTGAACTCGGTCTGGTCCTGCAGCTGGACGACCGGGAAGGGCTCGATGGCGGTCTCCAGGGCGGGGCGCAGGCCGGCCGCGTCCGTGCCGGGGGAGGCCTGGACGTACAGGGCCTGGTCCAACGGGGTGAGCCCCGCCTCGTCGAGGGTGCTGCTGGCCACGACGTAGCCGGAGAACCCACCCGTCGACGCGTACGTCCCGACCACGCGCAGCGACGTCGGGCCGGTCTGGAAGGCCACCGGGACCTGCTGCCCGAGCCGGTAGCCCAGGTCGACGGCCTGGCCGTCGTCGACGAGCAGCCCGCCGCCCTCGAGGTCGGCCAGCGACCCCTGCGTGAGCTCGAGGGCGAGCACGTCGGCGATGGTCGCCGGGTCGACGCCGGTCATGACCGTCTGCGCCCCGTCGACCAGGGCCGGGGCGACCCGCACCGCCGAGACCAGGCCGACGCCGTCCACCTCGGCCACGGCGGTGGCGACCTCGGGGGTGAACGGCAGGAAGTTGCGTGAGCTGACCAGGTAGTCGGTGCGGACGACGTCGTCGATCACCGCGTCGGTGGAGGCCGTGGTCGACGCGCCCAGGACCCCGAAGGCCGTGACGAGGGTCAGGCCGATCATCAGCGCCACGGCCGTCGTGGCCGTCCGGCGCGGGTTGCGCCCCGCGTTCTGCACCGCGATCCGGCCGGTCGCCGAGCGGGCGAACACCGCGCCGATCAGGCGCACGGCCGGCCGGGCGGCGACCGGCCCCAGCACGATCGCGCCGACGAGGCAGAGCAGGGCGCCCAGGCCGACCAGGGCCGCCGCCTGCCGCCCCTCCGCGGCAGGGCTCGAGGCCAGCGCCGCCACGCCGCCGAGGAACAGGACCGAGCCCGCGATCGCCCGCCGGTGCAGCGACCGGGCGGGCAGGGCGACGTCGGAGCGCATGGCCGCGACGGGCGGCGTCCGCGACGCCCGACGGGCCGGCAGGTAGGCCGCGACGACAGTGGTGACGAGGCCGAGCAGCACCGCGACGAGGACCGTGCGGGGAGCGACGACGAGCCCCTCGCTGGGGAGCTCGAACCCGATCAGCGCGAAGAGCCGCTGCAGCAGGACCGCCAGCAAGATGCCCACGCCCAGGCCGGTCAGGCCGCCGAGGAGCCCGACGATCGCCGCCTCGCCGAGCACCGAGCGGGTCACCTGGGCGCGGGTGGCGCCCACCGCCCGCAGCAGCGCCAGCTCGCGGGTCCGCTGTGCGACGAGCATCGAGAAGGTGTTGAGGATGAGGAAGGTCCCCACGAAGAGGGCCACGAAGGCGAAGACGAGCAGGAAGACGTTGATGAACTGCAGGCCCTCGGTCAGCGCGGCCGCCTGCTCGTCGGCCACCTCGGCTCCGGTCTGCACCCGGACCCCGGCCGGCAGGGCGGCCTGCACCCGCGCGGCGAGCTCCTCCTGGCTGACGCCCTCGGCCGCCATGCCCTCGATCGAGGTGAAGCCCGGCTCGGGCAGCAGCTGCTGCGCCGCCGCGGTGCTGAACGCGGCGATCGAGGCGCCGGCGAGGTTGCCGGAGGTGCCGTAGCGGAACACCCCGACGACCTCGGCGGTGACCCGTGGGCCGGGGGTGATCAGCGTGACCGGGTCCCCGACGGCCAGGCCGCCGGTCTCGGCACTCTGCGAGTCGATGGCCACCTCCCCCTCGGCCGCGGGGCCGCGGCCGTCGGTCAGCCGGTAGGGGCTGAGGTCGGGGTCGTCGGACCAGTTGCTGCCGAAGGCGGGGGCCCCCATGACGCCCACCGGCTCGCCGTCCGAGCCGATGATGGTCACGCCGGCCGTGAACACGATGCCCTCGGCCTTGGCCATGCCGTCGACCCCGCGGACGGTGTCGACCAGGTCGGCCGGCAGGGTGGCGGTCACCCCGCCCAGGCCGCTGGTGTCCTGGAACTCCTGCTCGGGGGTGACCACGACGTCGGTGGTGGTTTGGGTGAACAGCTGCTCGAAGGTGCGCTGCAGCGTGTCGGTGAACACCAGCGTGCCCGCCACGAAGGCGACGCCGAGGACGACGGCGACCCCGGAGAGCAGCAGCCGCAGCTTGTGCGCAGCGAGGCTGCGCAAGGTGGCGCGGAGCACCGCTCAGCCCTCCTGGCCGTGCTGCCCGCGGCTGCCGTCGAAGCGCTTCATCCGCTCGAGCACCCGCTCCGAGCTGGGGTCGGCGATCTCGTCGACGACCTGTCCGTCGCCGAGGAACACCACCCGGTCCGCGTACGACGCGGCGTTGGGGTCGTGGGTCACCATCACCACGGTCTGGGAGAGCCGGTCCACCGAGTCGCGCAGGAAGCCCAGCACCTCCGCCCCCGAGTGCGAGTCGAGGTTGCCGGTCGGCTCGTCGGCGAAGATCGCCACCGGTCGGCTGGCCAGCGCCCGGGCGACGGCCACCCGCTGCTGCTGACCCCCGGAGAGCTCGTTCGGCCGGTGCCGCAGGCGGTCGCGCAGCCCGATCGTGTCGATGACGTGGTCGAGCCACTCCCGGTCCGGCGTCCGCCCGGCGATGTCCATGGGCAGCGTGATGTTCTCCAGCGCGGTCAGCGTGGGGAGCAGGTTGAAGGCCTGGAAGACGAACCCCACCTGGTCGCGGCGCAGCCGGGTCAGGGCGTTGTCGTCCAGCGTCGTCAGGTCGGTCTCGCCGAGGAACACCCGGCCGGACGTGGCCGAGTCGAGCCCGGCGAGGCAGTGCATCAGGGTGGACTTGCCCGACCCGGACGGTCCCATGATCGCGGTGAAGGCACCGCTGGCCAGGTCCACCGACACCTCGTCGAGGGCGACGACACGGGTCTCGCCCTCGCCGTAGACCTTGGTGAGACGCTCGGCACGCGCCGCTGCCGAGGGGGCGGCGGGGCTGGGACTGGTCGTCACGAGCTGCTCCTTCGTGGCCGGGGAGTCTCACCCTAGGCGCGGGACGATGGCGCGGTCGTCGGGGTTTCCCCCGGCCCGACCCGCACCGGACCCTCAGACCTCGTCGAGGGGGGAGCTCGGGGATGGCAGCTCGTCGGTGTCGGCGTCGACCCCCAGCGGCAAGGGCCCCGCCGGCAAGGGCGGCAGCACACCCCCCTGCGCCGGGCACCGCTGCCGGTGGTCGCACCACTCGCACAGCCGGGACGGGTTGGGCCGGAAGTCACCACGCTCGGTGGCCGCGCTGATCGCCCGCCACAGGGCGTGCACCTTGCGCTCGGTGGCGAGCAGGTCCGCCTCGTCCGGCTCGTAGTGCAGCCGCTCGCCGTTGCCGAGGTAGAGCAGCTGGAGCTGCCGCGGCACGCGGCCGCGCAGGCGCCACAGCACGAGCGCGTAGAACCGCATCTGGAACATCGCCTTGCCCTCGAACCCGGGCGGGGGCGCCTTGCCGGTCTTGTAGTCGACGACCCGCAGGTCACCGCTGGGGGCGACGTCGAGCCGGTCCAGGTAGCCGCGCAGCGCCAGCCCCGACTCGAGCACCGTGGTCACGTGCAGCTCGCGCTCGGCCGGCTCCAGGCGGGTGGGGTCCTCCAGCGCGAAGTACCGTCGGAGCAGGTCGGTCGCGTCGGCGAGGAAGGCCGGCAGGTCGCCGTCCGGGCCGCTCCCGGCCGCCTCGCCGTCGAGCAGCGCGGCGAGCTCGGGCTCGGCCTCGAGGAGGGCCTGCCACTGCGGTCCCACCAGCTCGAGGGCGGCGTCGAGCGTGCGCTCGGGTGCCGGCAGGTCGAACAGCCGCTCGAGGACTGCGTGCACGACCGTGCCCCTCGTGGCGGCGGCACTGGGCGCCTCGGGGAACTGGTCGATCACCCGGAACCGGTACAGCAGCGGGCAGGCCATGAAGTCGCCCGCCCGGGACGGCGACAGCGACCCGACGACAGCCGGGGCGGCCGCCGGGGGAGGGGTGTCGGGCATGAACCGACTGTAGGCGAGGCCACCGACGGTTCCCCGCGGCCGCGGCTAGGATCGGCCGGTGGACGGGACAGCCGCGGGTGACGGCCTGCGGGTCGGGCGCTTCCTCGGCATCCCGATCTTCGCCCACCCGTCGCTGTTTCTCACCGCAGGGCTGCTCGCCTTCGCGTTCGTCCCGCTTGTGGAGGACTTCGACCCGGCGGTCGGCTCCAGCAAGTACCTCCTCGCCGCCGGGTTCGCGGCCCTGCTGTACCTGTCGATCCTCGTGCACGAGCTCGCGCACGCGGCCGTGGCGCGCAGGTTCGGCCTGCCGGTCCGCTCGATCACGCTCTACATGCTCGGGGGGGTGACCGCGCTCGAGCGGCCTGCGGGGACGCCCGGGCGGGAGTTCGCGGTGTCGGCGGCGGGACCCGCGGCCACGCTCGTGCTGGCCGGCCTGGGCTGGCTCGGGCTGGCGGTGACCGGCCCGGGCTCCCTCGCCCAGCTGCTGCTGTTCCAGGTGACGATGGCCAACCTCGTCGTCGGGGTCTACAACCTGCTGCCGGGCCTGCCGCTGGACGGCGGCAGCATGCTCGCCGCACTCGTATGGCGGGTCACCGGACGCGAGCTCACCGGCACCGTGGTCGCGGGCTGGGCCGGGCGCCTCGTCGCCGTGGCGACCGTCGCGCTGCCGCTGCTGGTGCCCTGGGCCGCCGACCGCGCGCCCGACCCGTTCCTCGTCGTGTGGGGCGCGGTCATCGGGTTCTTCCTCTGGTCCGGCTCGACCCAGGCGCTGCGCTCGGCCCGGGTGCGGGCCCGGCTGCCGCGGCTCACGGTGCTGGGCCTGGTGCGACCGGCGCTGCCGGTGGCCGTCGACGTCCCGCTCGCGGAGGCGCTGCGGCGGCTGGGCGAGTCCGACGCCCGCGCGCTGGTCGTCACGGGCTCCGACGGCCGTCCCACCGGCCTGGTGAGCGAAGCAGCCGTCACCGCCACCCCACCGGGGCGGCGGCCGTGGGTGTCGGTCGGTGACGTCTCCCGCCGGCTGGAGCCGGAGCTCGTCGTCCGCTCCGACCTGGTCGGGGAGGGCCTGCTGACCGCCCTGCGGCGGTCCCCGGCCACCGAGTACCTCGTCGTGGAGCCGGACGGCGCCGTCCGCGGCGTGCTGTCGACCGCCGACGTCGAAGCCGCGCTCAGCCGTGGGTGAGCGGACGGTGCGCGGCCGGTTCCGCCGGGGCGCGTAGCCTGGCCCACCGTGGCCGAGCCGACCGGAGCAGCGCCCCGCGGTCCCTTCCGTGAGGGGGACCGGGTGCAGCTCACCGACCCGAAGGGGCGCAAGCACACCGTCGTCCTGACCGCCGGCAGGGCCTTCCACACCCACTTCGGGGCGGTCGCGCATGACGACCTGCTGGGTGCGCCGGACGGCAGCGTGGTCCGGTCGACCGGCGGCATGGAGTACCTCGCCCTGCGGCCGCTGTACGCCGACTTCGTGCTCGCGATGCCCCGGGGGGCGGCCGTCGTCTACCCGAAGGACGCCGCCCAGATCGTCACCCTGGCGGACGTGTTCCCCGGTGCTCGGGTGGTCGAGGCGGGGGTCGGGTCCGGGGCGCTCACCTGTGCGCTGCTGCGCGCGGTCGGGGACGCCGGGCTGGTGTCCTCCTACGAGCGGCGCGCGGACTTCGCCGAGGTGGCGCGGCGCAACGTCGAGACGTTCTTCGCCGGCGCGCACCCCGCGTGGCGGCTGACCGTCGGCGACCTGCAGGACGCCCTGGGCGAGACCAGCGTCGACCGGGTCGTCCTCGACATGCTCGCCCCCTGGGAGTGCGTCGACGCCGTCGCGCGGGCGCTGCTGCCCGGCGGGGTGCTGGTCTGCTACGTGGCGACGACCACCCAGCTGTCCGCGGTCGTGGAGGCGCTGCGCGCCGACGGCCGGTTCACCGAGCCGGCGGCCTGGGAGTCGCTGGTGCGGACCTGGCACGTCGAGGGGCTCGCCGTCCGACCCGACCACCGCATGGTCGGCCACACCGGCTTCCTGGTCCAGGCCCGGCGCCTCGCCGAGGGTGTCCGAGCGCCCCAGGTGCGGCGCCGGCCGGCGAAGGCCGCACCGGTGGCCAGCCCCGACACGCCGTAGCCACGGCCCGGGGCTGCCACCGAGGTATGGTCAGCCCGTGCCGTGACGCCCGAGATAGCGGGAATGAGCAGATTGTCCGAGTCTGGCCGATGAGTGCGCGCAGTGTCTCCCTGCCGATGGCCGTCGCCGTCGTGCTCGCCGTCGCCGTCGTGGCGATGCTCGTCGGCCCGGCCCGCGGCGGCACGCCGGAGCCGGCCGGCCGCCCCACCCTGTCGGGGGCGGAGCTCTCGGCCGTCCTCGCCCCCGCGCTGGACTGCCCGGACGACCTGGGCGTCGTCGTCGACGCGCAGGAGCCGGCCCCCCGCACGCTCGACGACCCGGCGCTGCTGGTGGCGGCCCGGTGCGACGCCGGAGCGGGCAACCCACCGTCGGGGGTGTTCCTCGTGCGGGCCGGCGACGCCGGGGCGCAGCTGGCCGCGACGCTGGTCCCGGACACCTTGGACCTCGTCCTGCCGCACCTGGCCGTCACCGACGACGCGGTGACGGTCACGGCGGACGGCTTCAGCGCCCCGGACGTGCCGCGGTGCTGCCCCGACCGGACCGTCGTGCGCACCTGGGCGGTCGGGGACGGCACGCTGGAGCCGGTCGGCGCCTGACCGGGCGAGCTGGCGCGATCAGCCGGCGACGGACAGCGCGACGAGCAGGGTCACCGAGTTGGTGCCCACGTGGGCCAGCCAGGGCGCCACGACGCTGCCGCTGCGGCGGCGCAGCCAGGTGAACAGCAGCCCGGCCACCGTGGTGGCCAGGACGACACCGGCGACCACACCGACGAGTGCCAGGCCGGTGGCCTGCTCGGTGACGGCGTTGCCGCGGGCGGAGGCCAGTGTCGGGAGCACGTGCCAGCACCCGAAGGCGACGGCGCCAAGGAGGGTCGCCCGGCCGGCGCCGAAGCGGCGGGCGAGCAGGCCGTGGCCCACGCCGCGGAACAGCACCTCCTCGGTCAGCGCGGTGGCGATCGGGACCCGGACGAGGGCCTCGTAGAGCACGGTGGCCGTGGCGGCGTCCACCACTCGGTCGTCGGCGAAGGCGTCCCGCAGCCCGGGCACCAGGGCCGCCGCGAGCACGACCGCGGCCACGACGCCCAGCGCCGCGGCGCCCAGGCGCACCCCGGTCCCGACGCGATCCGAGGAGAGCCCCAGCAGGGCCCAGGACGCTCCTGACCGCCGGGCCAGGAGGACCGCCCCCAGAGCGAGCAGCGGGCCGGTCAGCAGGTGCCACGCGTCCGGGAAGACCCGGTTCTGGCCGAGGTTGGCCCCGACCACCAGCGCCAGGACCGCGAGCTCCCACGGCGCCGCGCCCGGCGGCGGCGCCAGCGGATCGGGCAGCTCGGCGTCCAGCCCCCGGCCGAGCAGCGCGCGCACGGCGTGACCCTACCTGCGGCGACTGCTCACCCCGTGCTGCTCGGGTCGGCGTCCACTTCTGCCGACACAAGTGCGCATCGGAGTAGCGATCTGCGACGGCGCGGGTAGGGTCGAATCCGTCGCACCCGCAGGAGGTGGCAGCATGACGGCGTACGACGAGGAGAGCCGGGCCGCGCAGCTGCGCGCCCTTCAGGAGCGCCTGGCCGCGCGTGAGGCCGAGCTCGCTGCGGTCACCGGGCAGAACCAGCGGCTCGCCGCCACCTTGCGCGAGGCGCGTGACCAGCTCGTGGCGCTGCGCGAGGAGATCGACCGGCTGGCGCAGCCGCCGTCCGGCTTCGGGGTCTTCCTGGAGCGCCACGACGACGACTCCGTGGACATCTTCACCGGTGGCCGCAAGCTGCGGGTCGCGGTCAGCCCGGACCTCGACGTCGAGGCGCTGCGCCGCGGCCAGGAGGTCATGCTCAACGAGGCGCTCAACGTGATCGCAGCGCTCGGCTTCGAGCGGGTCGGCGAGGTCGTGATGTTCAAGGAGGTGCTCGAGGACGGCGAGCGCGCCCTCGTCATCGGGCACGCCGACGAGGAGCGCGTGGTCCGCCTCGCCGACACCCTGGCCGACTCCCCGCTGCGGGCCGGCGACTCGCTGCTGCTGGAGACCCGCTCGGGGTACGTGTACGAGCGGATCCCCAAGTCCGAGGTCGAGGAGCTGGTGCTCGAGGAGGTCCCGGACATCGACTACACCGGGATCGGCGGGCTCGCCTCACAGATCGAGCAGATCCGCGACGCGGTCGAGCTGCCGTACCTGCACCCCGACCTGTTCCGCGAGCACCGGCTGGCCCCCCCGAAGGGGATCCTGCTCTACGGCCCGCCCGGCTGCGGCAAGACACTGATCGCGAAGGCCGTGGCGAACTCGCTGGCCAAGAAGGTCGCCGAGCGCAGCGGCCAGAAGGAGGGCCGGTCCTTCTTCCTCAACATCAAGGGCCCCGAGCTGCTCAACAAGTACGTCGGTGAGACCGAGCGGCACATCCGGCTGGTGTTCCAGCGGGCCCGGGAGAAGGCCACCGAGGGCAACCCGGTGATCGTGTTCTTCGACGAGATGGACTCGCTGTTCCGTACCCGCGGGTCGGGCGTCTCCTCCGACGTCGAGAACACGATCGTGCCGCAGCTGCTCAGCGAGATCGACGGCGTCGAGGGCCTCGAGAACGTCATCGTCATCGGTGCGTCCAACCGCGAGGACATGATCGACCCGGCGATCCTGCGGCCCGGCCGCCTCGACGTGAAGATCAAGATCGAGCGGCCGGACGCCGAGGCGGCCCGGGACATCTTCTCCAAGTACCTCCTGCCGGACCTCCCCCTGCACGCCGACGACGTCGCCGAGCACGGCGGGTCGCCGGAGGCCACCGTGACGGCGATGATCCAGCGCGCCGTGGAGACGATGTACGCCGAGTCCGAGGAGAACCAGTTCCTCGAGGTGACGTACGCCGGCGGGGACAAGGAGATCCTCTACTTCAAGGACTTCAACTCCGGGGCGATGATCGAGAACATCGTCTCGCGGGCCAAGAAGATGGCCATCAAGGACTTCCTCGACCGCGGCCAGCGGGGGATCCGCGTGTCCCACCTGCTCGACGCCTGCCTCGACGAGTTCAAGGAGAACGAGGACCTGCCGAACACGACCAACCCCGACGACTGGGCGCGGATCTCCGGCAAGAAGGGCGAGCGGATCGTCTTCATCCGCACCCTGGTCCAGGGCAAGAAGGGCACCGAGGCGGGCCGGTCGATCGACACCGTCGCCAACACCGGCCAGTACCTGTAGCCGTCCCCGGGGCGCCTCGGCGCACCCGGGCGCCTACCCTCGGAGCATGAGCGTGCGCCGCGTCATGGGCATCGAGACGGAGTACGGCATCTCGGTGCCCGGGCAGCCCGGGGCGAACGCCATGCTGGCGTCGTCTCAGGTCGTCAACGCCTACGCCCACGGCGAGCTGGCCACCCGTCGACCGCGGTGGGACTTCGAGGAGGAGAACCCGCTGCGGGACGCCCGCGGCTTCGACCTCTCCCGCGACCTCGCCGACCCCAGCCAGCTCACCGACGAGGACCTGGGGCTGGCCAACGTCATCCTCACCAACGGCGCCCGGCTGTACGTCGACCACGCGCACCCGGAGTACTCCTCGCCGGAGGTGACCGGGCCCCGGGCAGCGGTGGTCTGGGACGTCGCCGGGGAGCGGGTCATGGCCCGGGCGGCGGAGCTGGCCCGACAGCTGCCCCAGCCGGCGACGATCACGCTGTACAAGAACAACACCGACAACAAGGGCGCCTCGTACGGCACGCACGAGAACTACCTCATGCGCCGCTCGACCGCCTTCACCGACATCGTGCGGCACCTCACCCCGTTCCTCGTGACCCGCCAGGTCGTCTGCGGCTCCGGCCGGGTCGGGATCGGGCAGGACGGCAGCGGGCACGGCTTCCAGATCAGCCAGCGGGCCGACTTCTTCGAGGTCGAGGTGGGCCTGGAGACGACCCTGAAGCGGCCGATCATCAACACCCGCGACGAGCCGCACGCGGACGCCACCCAGTACCGGCGGCTGCACGTCATCATCGGCGACGCCAACCTCGCCGAGGTGTCCACCTACCTCAAGCTGGGCACGACGTCCCTGGTGCTCGCGATGATCGAGGACGGCTGGCTGGAGGGCGTCGACCTCGCCCTCGGGCGACCGGTCGCCGAGCTGCACGCGGTCTCCCACGACCCCGGCCTGCGGCACCTGGTCCGGCTCAAGGACGGCCGGCAGCTCACCGGCGTCCAGGTGCAGATGGAGTACCTCGAGCAGGCCCGTAAGTACGTCGAGGACCGCCTCGGCTCCGACGTGGACGCCGAGACCACCGACGTCCTGGACCGCTGGGAGTCGGTGCTCACCCGGCTGGCCACCGACCCGATGAGCCTGTCCCGCGAGCTGGACTGGGTGGCCAAGCTCGAGCTGCTGCAGGCCTACCGGGACCGCGACGGCCTGGACTGGGACTCCGCGCGGCTGCAGGCCGTCGACCTGCAGTACTCCGACGTCCGGCCGGAGAAGGGGCTGTACCACCGGCTGGTCGCCCGGGGCAGGATCGAGCGGATCACGACCGAGGCCGAGGTCCGGACCGCCGTCGGCACCCCGCCGCAGGACACCCGCGCGTACTTCCGGGGGGAGTGCCTGCGCCGGTACGCCGCCCACGTGGCCGCTGCCTCCTGGGACTCGGTGATCTTCGACCTGCCGGGCCGGTCCGCGCTGCAGCGGGTCCCCACCCTCGAGCCGCTGCGCGGTACCCGGGCGCACGTCGGGGTGCTCCTCGATCGCTGCGCCACCGCGGCCGACCTCGTCGACCGGCTCACCGGCCCCCCCGCCTGACGGCCATCAGGCGGGGCGCAGGCGCAGCGCCATGACCGGGCACGCGGCGCTGGCCCGCTCGGCCAGGTGCACGCGCCGCTGCGGGACACGGCCCGCGACGATCGGAAAGCCCCAGTCGTCGAGGTCGAGGTCCTCGGGGAGCAGCTCCGCGCACAGACCGTGGCCCTTGCAGCGGGTCCAGTCGACCGCGAGGACGACGCCGTCCTCCTCCCGCTGCTCCCGGGTCAGCGCCATGCCGGCCCCCCCGGCTCGGGCGGCGGCAGCGGCAGCACCGAGCGCGTCGCGGTGACCGCCGCGGCCGGGCAGGGCCGCCCGGCGGCGTGCCGGGCGACCTCATCGGGGAACGCCGCGAGCAGGGAGCGGACCAGCCCGGCGACGCCATCCGGGTGGTGGCAGGCTCCGCGGCCCTCGACCATGCCGGCCCAGCGGTGCAACAGCCCGGGTGCCGCCGCGGCATCGGACGCCGGACCGGCCGCCAGGGCCCGGCAGGCCCCCGCCAGTGCGGGCAGCCCGTTGAGGCAGGGGCCGCACTGCTGGGCGCCCTCGCCGGCCAGCCAGCCGACCAGCCGGGCGGTCTCGGCCACCGGGCAGGCGTCCGCCGGCAGCACGGCGACCAGCCCGACCCCGGGGGTGCCGCCGGCGGCGGCCAGCCCGGCCTGGGACCAGGGCAGCGGCAGCGCCCGGTCAGCGGGCAGCCAGGTGCCGGCGTACCCGCCGACCAGCACAGCGCCACCGACTGGTGGGGGACCTCCGGTCGGGGCCAGCACGGCGCCCAGCGGGGTGCCCACCGGCACCTCGACGACGCCCGGCACGCCGACCGCGCCGAGCACCGTGACCAGCGTCGTGCCCGGCTCCTCCGGGGTGCCGAGCGCGCGGAACCAGCCAGGGCCGTGCCGCGCCACGAGGGCGAGGTGGGCCAGCGTCTCGGCATTGGAGACCAGCGTCGGGCGGCCGTGCACCCCGCGCTGCGCGACCCGGGGCGGGGTGACCCGCGGCCGCGCCGGGCCGCCCGACAGGTGTGCCGCGATGGCTGAGGCCTCACCGGCGACGTAGCGCGGCGGACCCTCCACGACCCGGTGCCGGACGCCGAGGACGCCGGTCGCTGCACGTTCCCCGACCGCGGCCCGTGCCGCCCGCGCGCCTGCGACGTCACCGCGGTGCAGCCAGACGACGACGTCCCTGGCGCCCACCGCCGCCGCGGCGAGAGCGGCGCCGTCGAGCACCAGGTGCGGTGTCCGGGTCAGCAGCACGGCGTCCTTGCGCGACGCCGGCTCGCTCTCGGCCGCGTTGACGACGACGACCGGACGGCGGGTGTGGCCCGCCGCACCCACGACCGTGCGCAGCTTGTCGGCCAGCGGGAAGCCGCCGCCACCACGGCCACGTAGGCCCGCCGCCTCGGCCAGCCCGACGACGGCGTGCTCGCCGCGCCGGTGCCCGCCATGGTCGATGAGCGGCCCGTGCACCCGCAGGTGCTCGGCCAGGGTCAGCGCGGCGCCGTCCGCCCGCAGCCCGCGTAGCACCCGCCCGGGCCCCGGGACCGACGGCGCCACCGCCCGCTCATCGGCCGGCGACCGCTCGGCCGGCCGGACGCTCATGGCGCGCTCCCGGCCGCGGGCGGGGGCGGTGTCCCCGCGCGCTGGCCCCACCCCGGGGCGAGCGGGCCGTCAAGCGCCCAGGCAGCCAGGGCGAGTGGGACCAGCGGCAGCACGACGACGGCGACGAGCCAGCGCATGCCCCGCCCGAGCCCGCCGTGAAGGGCGCGAGAACGCGGTCTATTCGCCTCAAGGGACCCATGATGCGCATGAGGGGGGAGGGGGAGGGGAAGGAGGCGGCGGCCGAGCGCGAGCAGCACGGCGCCGACGCAGCCGAGGGTGAGGACGAGCACCCACGACCGCTGGGTGTCCGAGCCGGTGCCCAGCCCGTGCAGGACGGCGACCGGCCAGGCGGCATAGGCGAGCAGGTGGACCGCTCGCCAGGACCGCGGCCCGAGCCGGTGGCGCAGCAGGCTGGTCACCACGACGGCCAGCAGCAGGTCCACGGCGAGCGTGCCGAGGCCCAGCCAGACCGGTCGATAGCTGCCCACGAACGGGACCACCGCATCCAGCCAGGTGATGGTCGCCCAGCTGTCGGCAATCGACGTCGCGATGTGCAGGCCGAGGAAGGCCGTGGCGAGCAGACTGATCCGCCGGTGCAGGTCCGTGGCCACGAACCGCGGCACCCGCCCGCCTGCCGCCCCCAGTCGGCTGCCGACGCCCAGGAGCACGGCGACCGTGAGCAGGACGAGCAGCACCAGACCGCTGGCCCGGGTGAGGTACCACGCGAGCTTCGGATCCAGCGACAGCTCGAACAGGGCGCTGGGCCCGCCGGCGCTCATGCGACCCGGTCCTGGGCGTCAGCGGGCCAGCCGCCGAGCAGCTCGACCCTGCCGTCGGCGGAGACCAGCCGGGCGGGCAGCCCGGTGGCCGCCAGCCACCCGGCCCCGGCCGGGCCCTTGACCACCGTGGCAGTGGACGCCGTGTTCGCGTCGAGGCAGCTGGCGGCGGCCACCGTGACGCTCCGCCACACCTCGCGCACCGGCAGGCCCGTGACCGGGTCGAGCAGGTGGTGGACCGGGCGGCCGGCCATCCGCCAGCGCCGGGATCTCGTCGTCGACGTCGCCAGCCCGCCGTCCTCGACGGCGACCAACGCCGTGTCGGCGTCCTCCGGCCGCTCGCGCACCCCGACCACCCATGGCGTCCCCGAGTGGGTGCCGGTGGCTGCCAGGTCGCCGCACAGGCCGACCAGCACGGGCCGGCCGGTGGCGGCGTGCGCCGCCGCGGCCGCGCGGTCGGCGGCCCAGGCCTTGGCGGTGGCGCCTAGGTCCAGGACGACGCCGTCGGGCACCCGCAGCGTCCCCGCGGTCCGGTCGAGACAGACGTCCCGCCAGTCCGCCCGGCGTCGGGCCGCGACCAGCCCGGCCGGCCGGTCCGGCGGCAGGACGGCCAGGTCGCGGTCGTATCCGGCGGCGACCATCGCGGCGCCGATCGTGGGGTCGACAGCGCCGTCGGTGACCCTGGCCGCGCGCAGCGCCGCGGCGACCGCGTCGGCCAGCACCGGCGAGACCGGCACCGCGCGCCCCCGGGCGCGGCCGAGCCGGACCACCTCGGAGTCGGGACGGAACCGGCTGCACGCGGAGTCCACGGCGGCGACGACTGCCCGGACGGACGCGACGGCGGTGTGCCGGTCCGCGGCCGCGCGGGCGGCGTCGGCCTGCGGGACGCGGACCACCACCCTGGCGGTGCCCCCCCACAGCGGCCACTCCTCGGCCGCCTCGACGTCTGCCTCGGCGTCCACGACCTGCCCGACGGGCATCACGACCCGCCCGTCGAGGCGCTCGGCTGCGGTGGCGGCGGAGGCGGGGGAGCCGGCGGCGGCGGCGCGGGCTTCGGCGCGGTGCTCCGCGGGCTCGCGGGCGCCTTCGCCGCGGGCTTCGCCACCGTCTTCGCCGGCCGGGGGGCACTGGTGCGGGTGGCGGCAGCCGGCGCCGTAGCCCGCGGCCGGGCCGGCGTCCGCGTCGGGCTGGGCACGGCGGCAGGTGGCGTGGTCGGTGCCAGGAGAGCGCCCGGGCGGGCCGTCGACGCCGGGCCGGTGGGGGCCGCGGGGTCGGCGGTCCCAGGTCCCGGAGCCGGCGCCGCGGCGTCCGCGAACGCGGTCGCGACGGCGCCGGTGGCGATGATCGCGCCGGCGACCGCGCCGGCGGTGAGGGTGTCGACGAGCCGCAGGGCCCGGTCGCGACGGCGGCCCGGCCGGCGGGGCCGCCCCGGTGCGGGTGGTCTCATGGGGCCACGGTCGCGCCCCAGTGGCTAAGAGCGCTCCAGCCGACCACTAACCGAGTGCTAACACGGCGCCAGCGGCGGTAACGCTCGGTAGCCGGTGCGCGGCGCGTCGGGTCCGTGCAAGGCAATCCCCCGGACCTGCTCAGCGGGCCGTGCGGTCTGCCGACGTATAGGTTCAGTGCTGTACGTCCGGACGATCGGAGACCACCGTGACGAGCAGGGACCGGGATACCGGCGGCCAGGAGCGGGCCGCCCGGCGCGGCGAGCAGACCGAGGACGCCCCGGAGGCGGCGGCGTCGGCGGCGGTCGCCGAACGCAAGGCGGAGCTCGACGCCGACGTGGACGCGATCCTCGACGAGATCGACGAGGTGCTGGAGCAGAACTCCGAGGAGTTCGTGAAGTCGTTCGTGCAGAAGGGTGGCCAGTGAGCGACCCCAGGCCGGGCTCCGGCGCGCTCCCGGCGGCCTTCCTGGCCCCGGGGACCTCCTCGTTCACCGACTTCCTGCACGACTACGCCCCCGAGCTGCTGCCCGGGGGCCGGGCGCTGCCCGACGGTTCGGTGGCGGCGCCGCACGGGACGACCATCGTGGCCGCCACGTTCTCCGGCGGGGTCGTCATGGCCGGCGACCGGCGGGCGACCATGGGCAACGTCATCGCCCAGCGGGACATCGAGAAGGTCTTCCCGGCCGACGAGTACTCCGCGGTCGGGATCGCCGGCACGGCGGGCCTGGCGGTCGAGCTGGTGCGCCTGTTCCAGGTCGAGCTCGAGCACTACGAGAAGATCGAGGGGACGTCGCTGTCCCTCGACGGCAAGGCCAACCGGCTGGCGACCCTGATCCGCTCCAACCTGGGCCTGGCCATGCAGGGCCTGGCCGTGGTGCCGCTGTTCGCCGGCTTCGACCTCGAGCAGGAGGCCGGCCGGATCTTCTCCTACGACGTCACCGGGGGCCGGTACGAGGAGCACGCCTTCCACGCCGTCGGGTCCGGGGCGATGTTCGCCCGCGGGGCCCTGAAGAAGCTCTACGGCCCCCAGCTGAACCAGGAGCAGGCGGTGTCGGCGGTCGTGGAGTCGCTGTACGACGCCGCGGACGACGACTCGGCGACCGGCGGGCCCGATCTGGCCCGGCGGATCTTCCCGGTCGTCGCGCTGGTCGGCCCGGACGGCTACCGCCGGCTGCCCGACGACGAGATCGGGGCTCTCGTCGAGCGGGTGGTGGCCGCCCGGATGGCCCGGCCCGACGGCCCCTCTGCCGTGCCGCTGCCCTGACCGGCGCCCCTTCGAGCTGCGAGGACCACCTACGGTGTCGATGCCCTTCTACGTCTCGCCCGAGCAGATCATCAAGGACAAGGCCGACTACGCCCGCAAGGGCATCGCCCGCGGGCGCAGCGTCGTCGTCCTGCAGTACGCCGACGGGATCCTCTTCGTCGCCGAGAACCCGTCGCGGGCCCTGCACAAGGTGAGCGAGATCTACGACCGGATCGCCTTCGCCGCGGTCGGGAAGTACAACGAGTTCGAGAACCTGCGGGTCGCCGGCGTGCGGCTGGCCGACCTGCGGGGCTACTCCTACGACCGCCGCGACGTCACCGGGCGCGGGCTCGCCAACGCCTACGCGCAGACGCTGGGGACGATCTTCACCGAGACGACCAAGCCGTACGAGGTCGAGATCGTCGTCGCCGAGGTGGGTGACAGCGCTGCCGACGACCAGATGTACCGGCTCACGTTCGACGGCTCGGTGGGTGACGAGCACGGGTTCGTGTCCATGGGCGGGCAGGCGGAGCAGATCGCCACGGCGCTCGGGGAGCGCTACACCGACGGGCTGGACCTGGTCGGGGCCTTGCAGCTGGCCGTCGCCGTCCTTTCCGGGCAGGGCGGGGAGCAGGCCCGCGAGCTGCCCGGTGGCCAGCTCGAGGTCGCCGTCCTCGACCGCACCCGGCCGCTGACCCGCAAGTTCCGTCGCCTCACCGGCGAGCGGCTCGCCGCGCTGCTCGCCGGGACCGCGTCCGCGGCCGACGACAACGGGTCCTGACCCCGTGGACCGCCGCATCTTCGGGCTGGAGACCGAGTACGGCGTGACCTGCACGTTCCGCGGGCAGCGCCGGCTCTCCCCGGACGAGGTGGCCCGCTACCTGTTCCGCCGCGTCGTCTCCTGGGGCCGCAGCAGCAACGTGTTCCTCCGCAACGGCGCCCGGCTCTACCTCGACGTCGGCAGCCACCCGGAGTACGCGACGCCGGAGTGCGACGAGCTGACCGAGCTGGTCGTCCACGACCGGGCCGGCGAGCGGATCCTCGAGGGGCTGCTCGTCGACGCCGAGCGACGGCTGCACGAGGAGGGCATCCCCGGCGACGTGTACCTGTTCAAGAACAACACCGACTCGGCGGGGAACTCCTACGGCTGTCACGAGAACTACCTGGTCAGCCGGTCCGGGGACTTCACCCGGCTGTCCGACGTCCTCATCCCGTTCCTCGTCACCCGGCAGCTGGTGTGCGGGGCGGGCAAGGTGCTGCAGACCCCCCGCGGGGCCGTCTACTGCCTCAGCCAGCGCGCCGAGCACATCTGGGAGGGCGTGTCCAGCGCGACGACCCGCAGCCGGCCGATCATCAACACCCGTGACGAGCCGCACGCGGACGCCGAGCGCTACCGCCGGCTGCACGTCATCGTCGGCGACTCCACGATGGCCGAGCCGACCACCCTGCTCAAGGTGGGCAGCGCCGACCTGGTGCTGCGCATGGTCGAGCAGGGCGTCGTCATGCGCGACCTCACCCTGGAGAACCCGATCCGGGCCATCCGCGAGATCAGCCACGACCCCACCGGACGTCGGCGCATCCGGCTGGCCAACGGGCGGGAGGTCTCCGCCCTGGAGATCCAGAGCGAGTACTGCTCGAAGGCCCGCGACTTCGTCACCCGCCGCGGCCTGGACGACCCGACCGTGCACCGGGTGCTGGACCTGTGGGAGCGCACCCTGCGGGCCGTCGAGACCGGCGACCTCTCCCTCGTCGGCCGGGAGATCGACTGGGTGATCAAGCTGCGGCTGGTGGAGCGGTACCAGGACAAGCACGACCTGGCGCTGTCGTCGCCGCGGATCGCCCAGCTGGACCTCGCCTACCACGACGTCAACCGCCGGCGCGGGCTGTACTACCTCCTCGAGCGGCACGGCCAGGTGGAGCGGGTGACCCGTGACATGGAGGTGTTCCGCGCCAAGACCGTGCCGCCGCAGACGACCCGCGCCCGACTGCGCGGGGAGTTCATCCGCCGCGCCCAGGAGCGCCGCCGCGACTTCACCGTCGACTGGGTGCACCTGAAGCTCAACGACCAGGCGCAGCGCACGGTCCTGTGCAAGGACCCGTTCCGGGCCGTCGACGACCGCGTCGACAAGCTCATCGCCTCCATGTGAGGACCGCG
>JALOLN010000226.1 GCA_025455945.1 Actinomycetes bacterium | reverse complement strand
ACGCCGTCCGGCAGCTCGGCCTCCAGCGGCACGAGCAGCCGGGCGACCGCCGGCTCCCCGGTGGCAGCGACCCGCAGCTGGCGGGTGAGCAGAGGGGGCGGGTCACCGGCGAGGCGGCGCAGCTCGGGGACCACGTGCCTGGCCACCATCTCGTCCAGCTCGGCGGGGACGCCGGGGACGGCGAAGAGGCGCCGCCCGTCGACCGTGACGTCGAGGCCGTCCGCGGTGCCCACCCGGTTCGGCACCGGGCGCACCGGGCCGGCGCCCGCCAGCCGGCGCACGGCGTCCGGAGTCCGGTCGTCCGACGTGGGACCCAGCCCACCGGACAGAATCACCGCGTCGACCTCGGGCAGCAGGTCACGGACCGCCAGCACGACCTCGTCCGGGTCGTCGCCGACCTCGACGCCGCGCACGCACTCCAGCCCGGCCACCGCCAGAGCCCGCCCCAGCCGGGCCAGGTTGGTGTTGACGACGTCGCCCAGGAGCAGCTCGTCGCCGACGGCGACCACGGCGACGCGCACCCGCTCAGCCCGTCTCGGCGGGACGGTGCTCCCGCGCGGCGCGTGCCGAGCGGTGCAGCCGGACGGCCTTGCCCACGTAGTCGGCACCGGTGACCAGCGTGACGGCGACCGCGGCCCCCATGACCCACTCGGCGACCGTCTGGGGCCAGCCGCTCAGCGGGGCGACGAAGAGGCCGATGGCGATCCCCTGCAGCAGGGTCTTGAGCTTCCCGCCGCGGCTGGCCGGGATGACCCCGTCGCGGATGACCCAGAACCGCAGGAGCGTCACCCCCACCTCGCGGACGAGGATGACGACGGTCACCCACCAGGGCAGCTCGCCGAGGATCGACAAGCCGACGAGGGCGGTCCCCATCAGCGCCTTGTCGGCGATCGGGTCGGCCACCTTGCCGAACGTCGTGACCAGCCCGCGCGACCGGGCGAGCTCGCCGTCGACGAGGTCGGTGGCCGCGGCGACACCGAAGACCACGAACGCGGCCCACCGCCAGACCGCGTCCTGCCCGCCCTCGTCCCCGGTGCCGTGGAACAGCAGCACGGCGAAGACCGGGACGAGGGCGAGGCGGACCATGGTGAGCACGTTGGCGACGTTCCACAGCCCCACCGGCTGCACCGGGTCGCCGAGGTGGTCCGGCGGGGCGGGCTTCACACCGCACCCCCGGCTCCCGGCACCGCGACGAGGTCGACGCCCTCGGTGCCGACGACGACGGCCGGCACGAGGTCGCCGACCCGGTGCCCCGCACCGCCCGGCAGCACCGTCAGGCCGTCCACGTCAGGTCCCTGGTGGGCCGCCCGCCCCTCGGCGGCGCCGTCGGCGTCGAGCCGCTCGACGAGCACCTCCAGCGGCTCCCCGACTCGGTCCTCGGCGCGCTGCGCAGTGAGCTCCTCGACCAGCCGGCCGACCCGGTCGACCCGGGCGGCGACCTCGCGCGCGTCGAGCTTGCCGTCCAGGGCGGCGGCTGCTGTCCCGTCCTCGTCGGAGTAGCCGAAGACGCCGACGACGTCCAGCCGGGCAGCGGTGAGGAACCGCTCCAGCTCGGCCAGGTCGGCCTCGGTCTCCCCGGGGAAGCCGACGATGACGTTGGACCGGATCCCCGCCGCGGGGGCGAGCCGGCGAACCCGGTCGAGCAGCTCGAGGAACTCGTCCGCGGACCCGAACCGGCGCATCCGCCGCAGCACTGGGGCACTGGCGTGCTGGAACGACAGGTCGAAGTACGGCGCGACGCCGGGGGTGCCGGCCAGAACCGCCAGCAGCTCCGGGCGGGTCTCGGCCGGCTGCAGGTAGGAGACCCGCACCCGCGCGATGCCCTCGACGGCGGCCAGCTCGGGCAGCAGCCGGTCGAGCAGCCGCACGTCACCGAGGTCCTTGCCATAGGACGTCGAGTTCTCGCTGACGAGGACGACCTCCCGCACCCCCTGGGTCGCCAGCCAGGCCGTCTCGGCGAGCACGTCCTCCGGCGGCCGGGACAGGAACGCGCCGCGGAACGTCGGGATCGCACAGAACGAGCAGCGCCGGTCGCACCCGGACGCCAGCTTCACCGGTGCGGTCGGGCCCCCCGCGAGCCGACGGCGCAGCACCCGGGGTCCGGACGCCGGCCCGACCGGCCGGGTTGCCCCGGCCCGCTCAGCCGCAACGGCCGGCCGTGCCACGGGGGTGACCGGAAGCAGCAGCCGCCGGTCACCGGGCGCGTGCGGCACGTGCGGCCGGCCCGCCAGCACACCCCGCAGCCGCGCGCCGATCTCGGGGTAGTCGTCGAATCCGAGGACTGCGTCCGCCTCCGGCAGGGCCGCGGCCAGCTCCGCTCCGTAGCGCTGCGCCAGGCAGCCGACCGCGACAACGGCGTGGGGCCCGCCCTCGTCGCGCAGGTCCGCCGCCGCGAGCAGGGTGTCGATGGACTCCTTCTTGGCCGCCTCGATGAACCCGCAGGTGTTGACGAGCACGGCGTCGGCGTCGGCCGCGTCCGGCACCAGCTCGAAGCCGTCGGCGGCCAGGCGGGCGGCCAGCTCCTCCGAGTCCACCTCGTTGCGGGCGCAGCCCAGCGTGACCAGCGCCACCCGACGTGGTGCGGCGGGAACGGCGCTCGGCATGGTCGAGAGCCTAGTGGCGCCGCCCGGCCGAGCCCGGCTCAGCCCGCGGCAGCGGGGTCCCCGGGCCCGAACGACACCCGCACGACCTCACCGCTGCTGCCCGCAGCACCGAGGTCGCGGCCGTTGACCACCAGGGTGACCGCGCCGGCGTTGCCCACGACGAGCTTGACCAGCGTGGGGTCGGTGAACGTCTTCGTCTCCCCCTTGCTGAGCAGCCCCTGGAAGACCGTCGTCCCGGACGCCGTGGCCGACACCCAGCTCTTCGGCCCCACCACGGTGAGCCGGACCGTGACGCCGTCGGACGACGGCAGCTCGGCCACCACGGTGGGTGAGGGCGACGGGCTCGTCCCCGTGGTGGCGGTCGGCGAGCCGCTGTCCTGCGGGCCGACGGACGTGGCGGGGGGACCGGTCGCCGTCCCGTCCGGCGAGCCGCCGCGGACCAGCTGGAACACCCCCAGTCCTGCGACGACGAGGAGAGCGGCGGCCATCGCGGCGGTCCAGTTCGGTCCCCGGCGCTCGGGTGCGGTGGCCGTCTCGGACTCGAAGACCTGCCGGGCGGACGGCCCCTCCGCGCGGTGCTCGCGGGCGAACTCGGCGAGCAGAGGCTCTGGGTCCAGGCCGACCACCGTGGCGATGGTCCGCAGGTGCCCCCGGGCGTAGACGTCCCCGCCGCAGAGGCTGAAGTCGTCGTGCTCGATGCGGTCGACGACCGTGCGGCGGATGCGCGTGCGCTCGCTGACGTCCTGGAGGGTCAGGCCTGCCGCTGCGCGCGCGGCGGAGAGGGTCTCGCCGATGGACATCGGCTGGCCTCCCTCCGCGCGGTGTCGACCCCGTGGAGGACACATCGACCGCGCGAGCGCGCGGATTGACCCTCGGGGGCACCCACCTTCGATGCTACGCCCGGAGCGGACCGCTGCTCCCGGCGTCGGGGAACCGCTACTCCCCGCGCAGGGTGAGCAGCAGGCCGTCGAGCTCGTCGGCCTTGACGAGCACCTCGCGGGCCTTCGACCCCTCCGAGGGCCCCACGACTCCCCGGGTCTCCATGAGGTCCATGAGCCGACCGGCCTTGGCGAACCC
>JALOLN010000058.1 GCA_025455945.1 Actinomycetes bacterium | reverse complement strand
GGCGCAGGCGAGGGAGACCCGGCTCTCCTGGCCGCCGGAGAGGTCGCGCACCAGCCGGTTCGCCTCCGGGGTGAGGTCCACGGCCTCCAGCACCCGGTCCACGTCGCGGACCGGTGCGCGCAGGACGGCGGCGAAGTAGCGCAGGTTCTCGCGCACCGTGAGGTCGTGGTAGACCGCGGGCTCCTGGGTGAGGTAGCCGATGCGCGCCCGCAGCGGCGGGCTGCCCGCGGGCAGGCCGAGCACCTCGCAGGAGCCGCGCACCCGGGCCTGGACGCCGACGATGGCCCGCATCAGCGTCGTCTTGCCGCCGCCGCTGGGCCCCAGCAGTCCGGTGAGCACGCCGCGGCCGAGGTCGAAGGTCAGCCCGTGCAGCACCTCCCGTCCACCGCGCTCGACAGTGAGGTCGTCGACCCGGACCGCCAGCCCCTCATGCGTCACGCGATCCACCCCATGCCCGTGGCGGGGCGGACGTCAAGGGCCGAAACGATCACCTTCTCGCCCGCTGCCGCGGTTCCTCGCACCGTCGAACCTGGCAGGGGCGACACCAAGGGGCGAGGAGGTGATCGTCGTCACGCGGACCGGCGGCCACCGGCCCGGGCGAAGGCGGCCCACAGCCGGGCGGCAGTGGGCCCGAAGTCGCCGAAGGCGGCGTCCCAGCCCCAGCGCACCACCTCGAGCCCGAGGGCGCGGACCCGGTCCTCGCGCACCTTCTCCGCCAGCAGCACTGTCCGGTCGGTGTACTTCAGCGCCCCGTCGAACTCACCAACGGTCCCCTGCGCCCGGAAGAGGAAGTCCACGCGGGCTACGAAGCCGGCGGCGTCGAAGAGGACCGCCTGGAGCTCAGGCACGGGCAGGCCGTGGGCGGCGATCGCCACCCGGGAGAGGGACTCCCCCGGGCTCTCCGCGCCTGGGGCCGCGAAGCGCACCGCCCGGGATGCTCGGCGGATGCCGGGGATGGCGTGCCGCAGCCGCAACTGCTCCTCGAGCTGCTCGCGGGAGAGCCCTCGCGCCAGGGCGGCGTCCGCCACCACCACCGCCGAGCGGAACGGTCCCTGGCGGGCGAGGTCCATCACGGTGCGGGCGACCGTGGTGGCGGGCAGCCCGGCAACCTCGACCGTCTCGTCCGCGGTCAGCGGACCCTCGTGCACGACGAGTCCGGGCCGCCGCCGGCCGCGGCCGGCAACCGTGAGGTGGACGGCGTCCGGCGGCGGGCCCAGGAGGGGCAGGCCGTGGAGCACCGCGGCGGAGGCATGGCTCGCGACGGCCGGGGACCGCCGCACGAGCAGGGTCGCACCGACGAGGAGCCGGTGGCGCCCAGCGGCGTCCTCGGCGTCGTACCCGGCGGCGGCCACGTACCCGCCGCGGGCGAGCCGGTACCACCGGCCGGACTCCACCCGGTGCCGGATCTCGGCTGCCGAATAGCCAGCCAGCAGGGCCTGTCGATGGGTGAAGACGCCGCCCTGCACCGACGACGTGGCGAGCAGCTGCGGCAGCACCCGCCCAGGATGGGCCTGGGCGGGCCGGCGTGCTCGGCGTCGTCCACAGGCCGTCCGGAGTCGATCACCTGCCCGCACCCCGTGGTGGTACCTCGCACCGCAGACCCCGCGGGGCACCGCGACACCGGGCGAGAAGGTGATCGCCGGGGCGGGCGGGGCGAGCGGGCGGGTCAGACCGAGTCGGCGGCCACCGCGAGGTTCAGCCGGGCGAACGCCAGGGCCTCGGCGAGGTCGGCCTCGCGCTCGGCCCGGTTGGCCGCCTTGCGGGTGGACACCTCCAGGACGACGGTCCCGGCGAACCCACCACGGGCCAGCCGCTCGAGCAGCGGGCCGCAGGGCTGGGTGCCGCGGCCCGGGACGAGGTGCTCGTCGCGCGGGGACCCGGACCCGTCGGCCAGGTGGACGTGGGCGAGCCGGTCCCCCAGGCCCGCGGCCATCGCCAGCGCGTCCGACCCGGAGACGGCGGTGTGCGACAGGTCCAAGGTGATGTGCGAGTAGTCCTCGTCGGTGGGGTCCCAGTCCGGCGCGTAGGCAGCCACCTCGCGACCGGCCGCCCGCCACGGGTACATGTTCTCGACCGCGAAGACGACGTCGGTCTCCTCGGCCATCCGCGCGACCCCCTGGACGAAGGCCCTGGCGTACTCGCGCTGCCACCGGAACGGGGGGTGGACCACGACGGTCGACGCTCCGAGGGTCTCCGCGGCGTCCTTGGAGCGGACCAGCTTCGCCCACGGGTCCGTGCCCCACACCCGCTGGGTGATGAGCAGGCACGGGGAGTGGACGGCGAGCACCGGGACGCCGTAGTGGTCGGAGAGCCGCCGGACGGCGTCCACCTCCTGGCTGACGGGATCGGTGAAGACCATGAGCTCGACGCCGTCGTAGCCGAGCCGCGCGGCCAGCTCGAACGCCGCGGCCGTCGACTCCGGGTACGTGGAGGCCGTGGACAGCGCGATGCGGGCCTCAGGCACCCGCACCACTCCGCTCACGGGGGCCAGCCTAAGCGCCTAGGCTCGGGTGGTGCGCGCACGGGACATCCTGGAGCCGACACCCAGCGTCGGCCGCGACGCGAGCGTCCTGGACGCCGCGCGGCTGGTCGCCGAGTCCCACGCACCCGGGGTCGTGGTCCTCGACGAACGGGGCGGCGTGCGCGCCGTGCTCCCGGCGTCCCAGGTGATGCAGCTGTTCGTCCCCCGGTACGTCCGCGACGACCCGGTGCTCGCGCGAGTGTGGGACGAGCGCCATGCCGACCACCTCGCCGCGGAGCTGCAGAGCACGACGATGGAGGACGCTCTCGGCGAGCGCCCGCCGCCGCCGGTGCTCGAGCCCGACGACACCCTGATCGAGGCGGCCGCGATCATGGCCCAGGCGCGGACGCCGCTGGTCCCCGTCGTCGCCGACGGCCGGGTGATCGGAGTCGTGACCGCCCAGCGGGTGCTCGCGGCCGTGCTCGGGCCGTGAGCGGCTGGTTCGCGGTCGCCGTCTTCGTCGGCGTCTACGTGCTGCTCGCCACGGAGCGGGTGCACCGCGTCGTGGCCGCGCTCGGCGGCGCGCTGGCGGTCCTCGCCGGTGGCCTGATCAGCACGGAGGACGCCTTCTTCTCGCAGGAGACGGGCATCGCCTGGGACGTCCTGGCGCTGCTGCTCGGGATGATGGTGATCGTCGGCATCGTCCGGCAGACCGGGCTGTTCGACTACCTCGCGATCTGGGCGGTCAAGCGCGCCCGCGGCCGGCCCTACCCGGCCCTGGTGCTGCTGCTCGTCATCACGGCGGTCGCCTCAGCCTTCCTCGACAACGTCACGACCGTCGTGCTCATGGCGCCCGTGACGCTGCTCGTCTGCGACCGGCTCGGGCTGCCCCCGGTGCCCTTCCTCATCGCCGAGGCGCTGGCGTCCAACATCGGCGGCACGGCCACGCTCGTCGGCGACCCGCCCAACATCATCATCGCCAGCCGGGCCGGGCTGTCCTTCGCCGACTTCCTGGTGCACCTGGCCCCAGTCGTGGTCGTCATCTTCGTGCTCTTCCTCATCGGCATGCGCTGGCAAATCCGGTCCGCGCTGGTCGGTGACGGCAGCAACCCCGACGACCTGCTGGCCCTGGACGAGCGCGAGGCGATCAACGACCTGCTGCTGCTGCGCCGCAGCCTCGTCGTCCTCGGCGCCGTGCTGGTGGGCTTCGTGCTGCACGGCGCGCTGCACGTCGAGCCGGCCGTGGTGGCCATGGTCGGGGCGGGGGTGCTCGCCGCGGTGTCGCGGGCCGAGCCGGCCAGCTACCTCGCCGCGGTCGAGTGGGAGACGCTGGCCTTCTTCGCCGGCATCTTCGTCGTCGTCGGCGCGCTGGTGAAGACCGGGGTCGTCGACCGGCTGGCGACAGCCGTCGCCGACGCCACGGGCGACGACATGGCCACCGCGCTCACGGTGGTGCTGCTCGCGTCAGCCGTGCTCTCCGCCTTCGTCGACAACATCCCCTACGTCGCGGCGATGTCACCGGTCGTCGAGCAGCTCACCACGAGCCCAGCACTCGGGGTCAACGACGGGCTGTGGTGGGCCCTGGCGCTGGGCGCCGACCTCGGCGGCAACGCGACTGCGATCGGCGCCAGCGCCAACATCATCATCATCGGCCTGGCCCGCCAGTACGGGCACCGCATCACGTTCTGGGGCTTCGCGCGGCTCGGGACCCCCGTGGCCCTCGGCTCCGTGCTGCTCTGCCTGCCCTACCTGCTGCTGCGCTACGCCTGACGCGCCAGCGCGTCGAGGCGGCGCAGGATGATCCCCTCGCGCAGCGCCCAGGGGCAGATCTCCAGCTCGGGCACGCCGAGCAGGTCCATGGCGGCGTCCGCAACCACCGCGCCGGCCAGCAGCTGGCGGGCCCGGCCGGCCGACACCCCCGGCAGCTCCACCCGCTGCGCCGCGGACATCCTCGTCAGTCTGGGCAGCCACTCCAGCAGCGCGCCGTGGCGCAGCACCCGTCGCACGAACGGGCCGTCGGTGGACGGCGCCGCACCGGTGATGCGGGCCAGGGAGCGGAACGTCTTCGAGGTGCCGACCGCGTGGTCGACGGCACCGAGCCGGACGACCCGGCCCAAGTCCCGGGCGAAGGCGGCGCGCACGTAGCGGCGCAGCTCCTTGACCGCCGCGGGGTCCGGCGGGTCACCGGGCAGCAGGTCCCGGGTCAGCCGGCCGGCCCCGAAGGGCACCGAGTACGCCGCCGCCGGCTCCTCCTCCGCGCCGCTGGCGACCTCGAGCGAGCCGCCGCCGATGTCCAGCACGAGCAGGCGGCCGGCCGACCAGCCGTACCACCGCCGCACGGCGAGGAACGTCAGGCGGGCCTCGTCCTCCCCGGACAGCACCTGCAGGTCCACCCCGGTCTGGGCGGTGACCCGGGTGAGCACGTCGTCGCCGTTGGGCGCGTCGCGGAGCGCGGACGTGGCGAAGGCGAGGAGCTCCTCGACGCCCTTGTCCTCGGCGTGCTGCAGCGCCTCGCGGACGAACGCGACCAGCCGGTCCGCACCGCCCGCGCGGATCCGGCCCGCGGCGTCCAGCAGCTCGGCGAGCCGCAGCTCGGTCTTGTGCGAGTGGGCGGGCACCGGCGGGGCCCCGGGGTGGGCGTCGACGACGAGGAGGTGCACGGTGTTCGAGCCCACGTCCAGGACCCCGAGCCTCATGGCCGTGACGCTACCGGGGCGGCCGCGCCCTACGCTGAGCAGGTGCCCGAGGTGCCGCTCGACTTCCCCCGCGCGTGGGTCGAGTTCACCGACCCCGCCGATCCGCGTCAGATGTTCCGCTGCGACCTGACCTGGCTGACGTCCCGGTGGACCTGCATCTACGGCCGCGGCTGCCGCGGCGTCCTGCCGGGCCGTCCCGACGACGGGTGCTGCACCCTCGGGGCGCACTTCTCCGACAAGAGGGACGAGAAGCGCACGCTTCGGTGGGCCAAGCGGCTCACCCCGGAGGTCTGGCAGCACCACGGCGCGAAGCGGCTGACCGAGGAGGACGAGGACGGCGCCCGCAAGACGCGGGTCGTCGAGGGGGCCTGCGTGTTCCTCAACCGGCCCGGGTTCCCCGGCGGGGAGGGGTGCGCGCTGCACGCCCAGGCCCTGCGCGAGGGTCGCCTGCCCCTGGAGGCCAAGCCGGACGTGTGCTGGCAGCTGCCGCTGCGCCGTTCCTACGACCACGTCAGCAGGAGCGACGGCACCGAGGTCCTCGTCGTCTCGATCGCCGAGTACGACCGCCGGGGCTGGGGGCCGGGCGGGCACGACCTGCACTGGTACTGCTCGGGGGCGACGGAGGCGCACGTCGGCGACCAGCCGGTGTACCGGGAGAACGCCGCCGAGCTCGAGGAGCTGATGGGCCCGCTGGCGTACGCCGAGCTGGCTCGGCTGTGCGACGCCCGCCTGGCCGCCGGTGCAGTGGTCGCCCCCCACCCGGCCGACCCGCCGCGGGACGCCGCTGGACGGTCTCGTCGGAGGTGAGCCGTACCCTGCCAGGCATGGCGAGGGCGAGCGGCCAGGCGGGCCGGGCCTACCGCTGCGGCGAGTGCGGCTGGCAGACGTCGAAGTGGGTCGGGCGGTGCGGGGAGTGCCAGGCGTGGGGCACGGTCGAGGAGGCCGGCGCCCCTCGGCTGCGGACCGTCACCGCGGGGCCGGTGACCGCGACCGCGCGACCGATCGCCGAGGTGGACGTCGAGACGGCCCGGGCCCGCCCCACGGGGGTCGACGAGCTGGACCGCGTCCTCGGGGGCGGCCTGGTTCCGGGCGCGGTGGTGCTCCTCGCCGGGGAGCCGGGGGTGGGCAAGTCCACGCTGCTGCTCGAGGTGGCGGCTCGGGCCGCCCGGTCCGGGCGGCGGACCCTCTACCTCACCGGGGAGGAGTCGGCGGCCCAGGTGCGGCTGCGCGCCGAGCGGATCGGGGCCCTGGACGACCGGCTGTTCCTGGCCGCCGAGAACGACCTGTCGGCCGTCGTCGGGCAGGTCGAGGCCCTCGACCCGGACCTGCTGGTCGTCGACTCGGTCCAGACCGTGGCGTCGGCGGAGGTCGACGGGACCCCCGGCGGGGTCACCCAGGTCCGCGAGGTCGCCGCCGCGCTGATCCGGCTGGCCAAGGCCCGGCACCTGTCGACCGTGCTCGTCGGGCACGTCACCAAGGACGGGTCCATCGCCGGCCCTCGGGTGCTCGAGCACCTCGTCGACGTCGTCTTGGCCTTCGAGGGCGAGCGGCACTCCCGGCTGCGCCTGGTCCGGGCGGTGAAGAACCGGTACGGCCCGTCTGACGAGGTCGGCTGCTTCGACCTGCACGACGCGGGCATCAGCGGGCTGCCCGACCCGAGCGGGCTGTTCCTCAGCCGCCGGCGCGAGCCGGTCCCGGGCACCTGCGTGACCGTCGCGGTCGAGGGCCGGCGGCCGCTGGTCGCCGAGGTGCAGGCGCTGGTCGCCGGCAGTGCCCTGGCCTCGCCCCGCCGGGCCACGTCGGGGCTGGACTCCTCACGCATCGCCATGGTGCTCGCAGTCCTCGAGCGCCGCGGCGGGGTGCGGGTCTGCGACAAGGAGGTCTACGCCGCCACGGTGGGAGGCGTTCGGCTGCTCGAGCCGGCGGCCGACCTCGCGGTCGCGCTGGCGGTGGCCGGGGCGGCCCGCGACGTGCCGCTGCCGGCCGGGCTGGTGGCGGTCGGGGAGGTGGGGCTGGCCGGGGAGGTCCGGCGGGTGTCCGGTGTCTCCCGCCGACTGGCCGAGGCGGTCCGGCTGGGCTTCACCAGGGCGCTGGTCCCCCCCGACCCGGGGGTGGTGCCCGACGGCATGACCGTCGTCGAGGTGGGTGATCTCGCCGCCGCGCTCGTGCTGCTCCAGGGAAGCACCCCCTAGACTCCTAGGCCGCGGCGGGATCCGATCGCCGGCTGAACGTGTGGGGAGTGCCCGTGTCCGCCGACCGTGCCGAGAAGGCCGCCGACCGGGGCGAGGCACTGCTGCGCCAGACCCTGGCGGCCATGGCCCCCGGCACCCCGCTGCGCGACAGCCTGGAGCGCATCCTGCGCGGCCGGACCGGGGCGCTGATCGTGCTCGGTCACGACCGGACCGTCGAGTCGCTGTGCACCGGCGGGTTCGCCCTGGACGTCCCGTTCTCGTCCACCGGCCTGCGCGAGCTGGCCAAGATGGACGGCGCGGTGGTCCTCGACCGCGACGCCACCCGGATCCTGCGGTGCAACGCCCAGCTGGTGCCGGACCCGAGCATCCCGACCGAGGAGTCGGGCACCCGGCACCGGACCGCGGAGCGGGTGGCCAAGCAGACCGGGCTGCCGGTGATCTCGGTGAGCCAGTCGATGCACATCGTCGCGCTCTACGTCGCCGGCCGCCGGTACGTGCTGGAGGACTCCGCGGCGATCCTGTCCCGGGCCAACCAGGCGCTGGCCACGCTGGAGCGGTACAAGATGCGGCTGGACGAGGTCTCCGGGACCCTCTCCGCGCTGGAGATCGAGGACCTGGTCACGGTCCGGGACGTCGCCGCCGTCGGCCAGCGCCTGGAGATGGTCCGGCGCATCGCCGGGGAGATCGAGGGGTACGTTGTCGAGCTGGGCACCGACGGCCGGCTGCTCTCCCTGCAGCTCGACGAGCTCATCTCCGGCGTCGACGACGACCGCCGGCTGGTGGCCCGTGACTACGTCCCCCAGGGGGGCGGCCGCAAGTCGCGCCGGGTCGAGGACGCCCTCGCCGAGCTGGACGCGCTCAGCGCGACGGACCTGCTCGACCTCAGCGTCGTGGCCCGAGCGCTCGGCCACGGGACGGGTGGGGAGTCGCTGGACAGTGCCGTCGCCCCCCGCGGCTACCGGCTGCTGGCCCGCGTCCCGCGGCTGCCCGCCTCCGTCGTCGACCGGCTGGTCGACCACTTCGGCAGCCTGCAGAAGCTACTGGCGGCGAGCATCGACGACCTGCAGGTCGTCGAGGGGGTGGGCGAGAGCCGGGCCCGGACCGTGCGCGAGGGCCTGTCCCGGCTGGCCGAGTCCTCGATCCTCGAGCGGTACGTCTAGCGAGGCGCTGGGCGAGCGGGGACGCTCGGGGGCACACCGGCCAGCACCCACAGGTCGACGAGGAACACCGTCCGCCGGTCGTCCACCGAGCGCAGCAGGCCGGTGACGTAGCCGGGCAGCCCGTACGGCAGCGGGGCGTCGTCGCCGGTGAGCTCGTCGCCCGCGACGACCGCGAGCACCCGGTCGACGGCGACACCGAGCGCGCCCTCCGGCCCGCCGGGCAGCACGACGACGTCGCCCGTCGTCCCCGCGTCCGGGTCGCTGCGCAGGTCGACGACCGGCAGCGGGCTCCCGCGAAGCTCGACCAGGCCCGTGACCGGGGCCCGGACACCGCGCAGCGGCTGCACACCGGTGGCCCGGACGACCTCGCGGACCTGCGCCAGCGGGGCCGCCAGCTCGCGCCCAGCCATGACGAAGGTGAGGAAGCCGCTCACGCGCCCCTCCGTACCGTGCCGCCTGCCACGTCCGCGTCATCGGCAAGTCGGCGGCACAACTGCACCAGCTCCTCGACCTGGCGGCCGTCGAGGATCCGGCGGACCGCGTCGGTGGGTGCGCCGGCCAGGGTGGCCGCAGCGGCCCGGTAGGAGGCAGCCGCCGGCCGGGCCTTGCCCGCGCCGGCCAGCGCCACGGCCAGCAGGAAGTGCGCGTGGCCCGCGCGGGGGTCCAGGTACACCGCGCGCTGCAGCGGCGCCACGGCAGCGACCGGGTCCCCGCGGTTGAGCCGCGCGTGGCCGAGCAGGCACAGCGCGGCCGTGTGCAGGTCGTCCGGCAGGGCCGTGCCCGTGGCGGTGAGCGCGGCCGCGGCCACCGCGGCGGCCTCGTAGTCGCCGGCGTCGAACGCCGCGTGCGCCCCGGCCAGCGTCGTGCCGGGGTCGGCGGCGGTCGGCCGGACCGCGGCCGGACGCGGGGCGACGGGGCGGGCCGCCCGTGTCGGTGGCGGCAGCGGCCGGGCGCGCCGCGGTCCCCCGGGTCGCTGGGCGCGGGCCGGCCGGTAGGCGAAGGCGTCCCCCAGTTGGACCGTCGCGAACTCCTCGCTCACCTGCCACAACGTCTCGGCCGGTCCGAGCAGCAGCCAGCCGCCGGGCGCCAGCACCTGCCGGAACCGGGTCACGACCGCCCGGGTGGTGTCCCTGGAGAAGTAGATCGTCACGTGCCGGCACACGACGAGGTCCACGCCACCGGCCGAGAACGGCGGCGGGTCGGTGACCAGGTTGTGGTGCTGGAGGTGGACCAGCCGGCGCACCTCGTCTCGGACGACGTGGGTGCCGTCGGGGTCGCGGTGCAGCCAGCGCTGCACCGCCTCCGGCTCGGCCAGCGCCACGGTGCGCCCCGAGTACGTCGCGGCCCTGGCCACCTCGAGCGCCGCAGTCGACACGTCGGTCCCCACGACCCGCACCGGTGGCGGGTCGGGCAGCGTCGCGGCCACCTCGAGCAGCAGCATGGCCAGCGTGTAGGGCTCCTCACCCGTCGCGCAGCCGGCGCTCCAGACGACCAGCTCGCGCCGCTCGGCCGCGGCCCGGGCGAGCAGCTCCGGCAGCAGGTGGCGGCGCAGGGCGTCGATCTGCGGGCGGCCGCGGTGGAAGTGCGTCTCCTGGATCGTCACCTCGTCCAGCAGCCGCTGGCGCTCCGCCGCGCCGCCGGGCGCGTCCAGCATCCGCAGGTAGTGGGCCACGTCGGGCTGTCCCGTCGCGGCCAGCCGATCGAGCACGACGGCGCTCAGCCCGGGCCGGCGGGCCTCGTCCAGCTCGAGGCCGGCGGTGCGGCGCAGGTACGAGCCCAGCGCCAGCAGGTCGGCGGCGGGCAGCCGCCTGCTCACGGCGCCCCCCGCCCGACCAGTCGGGCCCGGCCCACCGCCGCCGCCACAGCAGCAGCGATGTCCGGCAGGGCCAGCTCCACGTCGACGGCGTCCAGGGCCTGGGCGGCTGCCGGCATGCCCCACACGACGCTGGTGCCCTCGTCCTGGCCGATGGTGAACGCACCCGCCTCGCGCAGGGCCCGCAGCCCGGCCGCGCCGTCGCGGCCCATGCCGGTGAGCAGGACGCCGACGGCGCCCGCGCGGCACTGCTCGGCGACGCTGGTGAAGGTCACGTCGATGCCGGGCAGGTGGAACTGCCCGGGTGGGGCCGGCACGACGGCCAGCCGGTGGCCGGACCGCAGCACGAGGTTGCGCCCCGACGGGGCCAGGTAGACGGTGCCGGCGGACAGCCGCTCGCCGTCCGCGGCGACGACCACCCGGAGCGGGCAGACGCTGTCCAGCCAGCGGGCCAGCCCCTCGACAAAGCCCTCGGCCATGTGCTGGACGACGACCACGGCCGCGTCGAGCCCCGGCGGCAGCTGGCCCAGGATCGTGGCGAGCGCCAGCGGCCCCCCGGTCGACGCGCCGACGGCCACCACGGCCGGCCGGTCCCGCGCCGTCGCCTCGCCGACCGCCTCGGACCGGTCGCGCAGCCGGGCCCGCGGGTGGGTGATCACCGGGATCCGGCTGGCCACGGCCAGGTGCCGCTGCAGCGCCGCAGCGTACGCCGGGCTGCCGGCGGGCACGTCCAGCGCCCCGACGACGTCCACCGCGCCGGCGGCCAGGGC
>JALOLN010000225.1 GCA_025455945.1 Actinomycetes bacterium | reverse complement strand
CCGTGCCGGCCACCATCGCCCCGAGCCCGCTGCCGCGGGCTGCGGGGATGCCCCGGGCGCACGCCACGGCGGCCGCCGCCCGTCCGGTCGTGGTGCTCACCAGCAGGCACAGCCAGCCGTAGCCGTGCCCCACCGCGGCGGCGAGCGCGCTCACCTGCAGCAGGAGCACGAGGACGACGGCCACGACGCCGAACGGGCCGACGTCGGAGCGGCGCATCACCGCCAGCGCCCCCGGTGCCGGCAGCGCGCTGCCCAGGCCGTCTGCGGTGTCGGCCAGGCCGTCCCAGTGCAGGGCCCGCGTGAGCAGGGCGAGCGTCGCGACCGCAAGGACCGCGGCGAGCAGCGTGCCGGTGGCCGAGCGGGTGACGGCGCGAACGGCTTCGAGGACGACGGCGGCCACCGCCCCGAGCCCGGCGCCCACGACCGGCGCCCACAGCATCGCCCGGCCGGCGGTCCGCGGGTCGACCCGGGCCGGCGGGGGGACCCGGAGCACGGTGAGGGTGCCGACCGCCAGCCGCAGCGAGTCCACCGCTCAGGCCCGGTTCGACACGCCGGCCTCGTCGAGCGTGGCCATCTCGGCGAGCAGCGCCCCGGCCGCCCGCAGCACCGGCAGGGCCATGAGGGCGCCGGTCCCCTCGCCGAGCCGCAGCCCGAGGTCGACGACCGGCTCGAGCTGGAGGCGCTCGAGGGCGACCCGGTGGGCGGGCTCGGTGGACCGGTGGCCGGCGAGCCACCACTCCCGGGCCCGGTAGGCGATCCGGTGCGCCACCAGCGCGGCCGCGCCGCTGACGACGCCGTCCAGCAGGACCGGGGTGCGGCGGGCGGCGGCCTGGAGCAGGAAGCCGCTCATGGCGGCCACGTCGGCGCCGCCGACCTCGGCGAGCAGCGCGATGGGGTCGGCGCGCACCGCCCGGCCGCGACGGGCGGCGTCGCGCACCGCGGCGCACTTGACCATCCACGCCCGGTCGTCGATGCCGGTGCCGCGGCCGATGACGTCGACGACCTCGGCGGTGCTGAGGACCGCGACGAGGGCGGCGGCCACCGTCGTGTTGCCGATGCCCATGTCCCCGGGGACGAGCAGGTCGGCCCCGCTGTCGACCTCCTCGTCGGCGACGGCGACACCGGCGCGGAAGGCCTGCTCGGCCTCCGCCCGGGTGAGCGCGGGCCCGTCGGCGATGTCCCCCGAGCCGCGGCGGACCTTGTGCGCGGTGACTGCGGGTGGCAGGTCGGCGAGGTCGGCGTCCACCCCGAGGTCGAGGACCCGGACGGAGGCGCCGAGGGTCCGGGCCAGCACGTTGACCGCCGCACCGCCCGCAACGAAGGTCCGCACCATCTGCGCGGTCACCTCGGGCGGGTAGGCGGAGACCCCGCTGCCGGCGACGCCGTGGTCGCCGGCGAACACGACCACGCGCGCGTGCGCCACGGCCTGGGGCGGGCACCTGCCCTGGACGCCGGCCAGCCAGACCGAGAGCTCCTCGAGCCGGCCCAGGGCCCCGGTGGGCTTGGCGAGCAGGTCGAGCCGGACCCGGGCCCGGGCTCGGGCCTGGTCGTCGGGCAGGGTGACGCCCGCGGCCAGCGCGCCGAGGTCGAGGGGGTCGTGCGGGGTGGTCATCGGCGGGCTCCGGCCGGCTTGACGGGCACCGGGACGCCGGCCACGACGAGGACCACCTCGTCGGCCAGGGCGGCGAGGCGGGCGTTGAGCCGGCCCAGCTCGTCGCGGTACCGCCGGCCGGAGCGGGTCGCGGGCACGACGCCCGAGCCCACCTCGTTGCTGACCGCGACGACGAGGGCAGCGGTCGTCTCCCACGCGGCGACGAGCTCGTCCATCCGTGCGGCAGCCGCGGCGTCGGCGGCCCGTTGCTGCTCCGCGCTGCCGGCCGTCCACACGCCGTCGTCCAGCACCGCGGCCACCCACAGCGACAGGCAGTCGACGAGCAGGGCCGCACCCGGGTCAGCGTCCCGCACCAGCGCGGCGAGGTCGGTCGTCTCCACGGTGCGCCAGGTGGCCGGCCGGCGGCGCCGGTGCTCCTCGACCCGGTCGGCCCACTCGGCGTCGTCCGGGCGGGTGTCCCCCGTGGCGACGTAGGTGACGTCGGCGCGGTCCGCCAGCCGGGCCTCGGCGTGCGCGGACTTGCCCGACCGGGCACCGCCGAGCACGAGCACCCGCCGGCCCCGGGGCGGCCCGGGAGGAGCGGTGAGGACCGTGCCGTCCGGGACGACCGTCGCCCCGGAGGCGGCCAGCCGGCCGGCGAGCTCCGGCGTCGGCGGGTTGTGGTGGCTGAGATGGACGCCGACCACCTGCGTCGCCTCGTCGACGGCACCGCAGGCCCGCAGCGCGGTCGTCACCTGGGGGAAGGTGGCGAGGTCGAGGTGGTCGGTGCCGTGGTCGAGGTGGTCCCCGAACGTCTCCTCGAGCAGGACCACGTGGTACCGGCGTCCGGTGACCGCCTCGACGGTGGCCGCCGGCAGCGGCGCGGTGTCGGTGGCGTAGAGCAGCCGCCCGCCGTCCGGGCCGGTGACGTCGTAGAGGACGCCGGGTCCGCTGTGCGCGTCACCGTGCGCCGCCGCGAGCACGTGCACGGCGTAGCCGCCGTCGAGGTCGAGCCGGTCGCCCGCCCGCACGGGGTGGAAGGCGACCGGGTCGTCGGGGCCGACCCAGTCCCGGCAGGCGTCCACGGCCGGCGCCGGCCCGACGACGTCCAGCGGTTCGGTCCGACCGACCCACGAGCGGAACAGCAGGGCGGCCGGCCCGACGTGGTCGGGGTGGGAGTGGGTCAGCAGCAGGGCACGGACACCGGCCAGCGACCGGCCGTGCCGCAGCGCGGCCCGCGGCGCCTCCGGCCCGCAGTCGAGGAGCACCCGGCCGTCCACCAGGGCAGCGGTCTGGCCGCGGACTGCTCCCTCGGCCAGGGCGGTGGCGCAGGAGGCGCAGGTGCAGAAGGGGTTCGGCCAGCCGTCGGCGGAGCCGGTGCCGAGGAGCAGGACCTCCATCAGCGGGTCCCGACGGGCTCGAAGACGACCGGCGCCGCGAACGCGGCCCGGCGGCTGGCTCGGCGCAGCGCGCGCAGGACCGGCCCGCTGACGAGCGTCAGCAGCACCGCGTTGCCGGCGGCCCGGACCAGGTCGAACCCGAGGGAGGTCACCAGGCAGTAGGCGAGGAAGCGGCCGAGGTTCTCGGTCAGCGGTGCGCCGGGGACGAACGACGTGGCCGACTCGGCGCCGGTGACGAACGGCCAGAACCACAGGTTGAGCAGGAAGCCGAAGGTGATGCCGCTCACCACCCCGTAGCCGACGAGCAGCCCCGTCTCCCGCCGACCGCTCGCCCTCGGCAGCAGGCCGGCGCCCAGCCCGACCCAGGCGGCCCCGAGCATCTGGAAGGGCAGCCAGGGGCCGACCCCACCGGTGAGCAGCGCGGAGGCGAACATCGTCACCGCACCGAGGACGAAGCCGAACCCGGGGCCGAGGGCCCGCCCGCCGAGGATGAGCAGCACGAACATCGGCTGGAACCCCGACACGCCGCCACCGAGCGGCCGCAGCGCGGCCCCGACGGCGGCCAGCACGCCGAGGAGGGCCACGGCCTTCGCGTCCAGCCCGCCGTCGGAGAGCTCGGCGAGCACGACCGCGAGCAGCAGGGGCAGCAGCAGCGCGAACAGCCAGGGGGCGTCGGCGTCGTGCCCGATGCCGCCGA
>JALOLN010000057.1 GCA_025455945.1 Actinomycetes bacterium | reverse complement strand
GCAGGCCGACGCCGGCATCGCGGTGGTGCGCGGGTCGCTGGCCCCGGACGGCGCGGTGGTCAAGCCAGCCGCCGCGTCGGCGGAGCTGCTCCGCCACCGCGGCCGGGCCGTCGTGTTCGACAGCGTCGAGGACCTGCGCGCCCGCATCGACGACCCGGCGCTGGACGTCGACGAGAACAGCGTGCTCGTGCTGCGCGGCTGCGGCCCGCGTGGCTACCCGGGCATGCCCGAGGTCGGCAACCTGCCGCTGCCGGAGAAGCTGCTGCGGCGCGGCGTCCGGGACATGGTGCGGGTGAGCGACGCCCGGATGAGCGGCACCGCCTACGGCACGGTGGTCCTGCACGTCGCCCCGGAGGCGGCCGCCGGCGGTCCGCTCGGGCTGGTGCAGGACGGCGACCCCGTGGTGCTCGACGTCCCCGCCCGTCGGCTGGACCTCGATGTGCCGGCGGAGGAGCTGCGGCGGCGCACCCCGTCGGCGCGGGCGTCAGCCGGATACGCGGCGCCGCTGCGGGGGTGGGAGCGGCTGTACGTCGACCACGTGCTGCAGGCGCCGCAGGGCGCCGACCTGGACTTCCTCGTCGGCGGCAGCGGCGCCAGGGTCAGCCGCGAGTCCCACTGACCTGCCAGGGTGCGGCCCGCGTGGCGCCCGTCCTCACCCCTGCACGTAGGCGGCGCGGACCGAGTTCGGGGTGTGGGCGGGGTGCTCGGCGTCGTCGGGGTCGCACAGCGCGCACGGGTCGTCGTGGCGGGTGTGCGGTCCCGGGACCCCGTCGATGCGGGCGCGGTCCTCGTCGAGCCGGTGCAGCAGGCGCATCGGCACGTGGTCGCCGTAGGCCTGGTGGACCCGCAGGTGGCTGAGCATCTCGTCGGTGCTGTGGGTGCGGTGCCCCGGGTGGGTGCAGCCGACACAGACGAGCTCGCCGTCCTGCTCGAACCTGACGTCGACGTCACACATCGCACTGCGTTGCGAGTACCTCACGGAGATCCCTCCCATACCAGAGTACGTCGGCAGGAACCCCTTGCCGCTCAAGGGAAGTGCGTCGTATGTCACGCCGGCCGACGCGGTGGGAGGATGACCGCATGAGCAGACCCGCGCGGCGCCCTGGCGCCCTGCTGGGTCTCGGGGCGGTCCTCGCCGGCGCCGTCGGGGTGGCCATCGGCCTGGGGATCGGCCTGCCCTGGCTGGCCAAGGACGGCGTCAGCGTGGTGTCCGTGGCCGCGCTGGCGGCGCTTCTCGGCGGCCTGGTGCTCGTGGCCGCCGGGGCGGTGGCCGTCGTCCGCCGGGTGCCGGGCTGGTGGCGCCTGCTCGCCGTCCCCGCGCTGCTCGTGCTCGCCGTCCTCGTCGTCTACCCGGTCGGCATCGCCCTGGCGGCGACCGTGGTCGCCCCCACGGCGGTCGGCGACCGCACCCCGGCCGACGTCGGCCTGGCCTACGAGGACGTCCGGGTCACCGCGGCCGACGGGGTCGTGCTGGCCGGCTGGTACGTCCCCGCCGACGGCGGCGCGGCTGTCGTGCTGCGGCACGGCGCCGGGTCCACCCGCACCGCCGTCCTCGACCACGCGGTGGTCCTCGCCCGGGCCGGCTACGGCGTGCTGATGCTCGACGCCCGCGGGCACGGCGACAGCACCGGCCGGGCCATGGACTTCGGCTGGTACGGCGACGCCGACATCACCGCGGCCGTGTCGGCGCTGGCGAAGCGCCCGGACGTCGACGAGGGCCGGATCGCCGTCGTCGGCCTGTCCATGGGCGGGGAGGAGGCCATCGGCGCCGGTGCTGCCGACCCGCGCGTCGCGGCGGTGGTGGCCGAGGGGGCGACCAACCGGACGGCGGCCGACAAGGCGTGGCTGCCCGAGGAGTACGGCCTCCAGGGCCGGCTGCAGGTCGGGCTGGACCGGCTCACCTACGGACTTGCCGACCTGCTCACCCCCGCGTCCCCCCCGACCCCGCTGCGGGACGCGGTCGTGGCGATGGCGCCCCGGCCGGTGCTGCTCGTCGCCGGGGGGGCGGTTCCCGACGAAGTGGACACCGCCGAGCGGCTGGCCGCCGCCGCCCCGGACCGCGTCGTGGTCTGGGTCGCGCCCGGGTCGGGTCACGTGCGCGCGCTCGACGACCACCCCGAGGAGTGGGCGGCGCAGGTGACCGGGTTCCTCGACACGGCGTTCGCGACGGCATCAGCCGTCCGGTAGCCGGGGTGGTACGGCACGATGGCAGCCGTGACCGCGCCGGCCGCCCCTTCCCCTGACCGCACCCCGGACCGGGCCCCCGCTACCCGCCGGATCACGCTGCCGCTCGCGACCGGCCTGGTGATCGGCACGATGATCGGGTCCGGCATCTTCACCCTGCCCGCCTCACTGGCCAAGTTCGGCCCGGTCAGCCTGGTCGCCTTCGCCGTCACGGCGTTCGGCTCGATCATGCTGGCGCTGGCCTTCGCCTCGCTGGCCCGGCGCATCCCCGAGACCGGTGGCCCCTACGCGTTCGCCCGCACCGGCTTCGGGGACTTCATGGGCTTCGAGACGGCGTGGAACTACTGGATCGGGCTGTGGGTCAGCGTCGGCGCGATCGCGGTGTCGTTCACGGGGTACCTGGGTGAGCTCGTGCCCGCGGTGGGGGAGAGCCGGACCTGGCAGGTCGTCGCGGCCGTCGGGGCGATCACCCTGCTGACGCTCCTGAACGCCCTGGGCACCGCCGTGGGCGGCGTGGTCACGACCGTGCTGACCGTCCTCAAGGTGGTTCCGCTCGTCATCCTCGTCGCGGTCGGGCTGTTCCGCATCGACTGGGCCAACTTCGGGCCGTTCGTCACCGCCGACTACTCCTTCTTCGGCGCGATCCTGGCGGCGCTGCCGCTCACCCTGTTCGCCTTCATCGGCTTCGAGTCCGCGACCGTGCCGGCGGGGGACGTCGAGAACCCGGAGAAGACGATCCCCCGGGCGACGATCCTCGGCTCGGTGTCAGTGGCCGCCCTGTACCTGCTGGTCACCTTCGTGGTGTTCGGCACAGTGCCCAACGCCGAGCTGCAGGAGTCGGCGGCGCCGTTGGCGGACTCCGCGACGAGCGTCATGGGCGTGGGCGGCACCTTCATGTCGCTGGCGGCGGTCGTGTCGACGCTCGGCGCGATGACGGGGCTCATCCTCATCCAGGCCCAGGTGCCGCTGGCGGCCGGCCGGGACCACCTCTTCCCCAGCGTGTTCGCCCGGACCAGCCCCCGGGGCGTGCCGCTGGTGGGGATCGTCGTCTCCAGCCTGCTGGCCGTCGTGGTCACCGTGGCGAATCTCTCCGGGGGCGGGGGCCTGGTCGAGGTCTACGAGAAGATCGTCCTGCTCTCGACCGTGGCCACGCTGGTGCCCTACGCCTTCAGCGCCGGTGCCGAGATGGTCTGGGTGGCCACGACGCGGACGGCGGTCCCCCGGGCCCGGCTGGCCCGCAACTTCGTCGTGGCGCTGCTCGGCTTCGGCTACGCCGTGGTGGCGATCATCGGGGCCGGCTCGGAGTCGGTCTACCTGTGGGTGCCGCTGTTCCTCCTCGGCGTGATCGCCTACGTCTGGGTGCTGCACCGACCGGCGGCGACCCCGTGACCGGGCCCTCGACGCCGCGAGCCTTTCCCGCTCCGAGGAGGACGAGATGACCACCGCAACCGTGTTCCCCGACCTGGTGGCGGAGCTGCCCGTCCCCGAGGACGGCACGCTCAGCCGCACGCTCTACCAGGACGACCAGGTGCGCCTGGTGGGGTTCGCGTTCGCGGCGGGGCAGGAGCTCACCGAGCACAGCTCCGCGCTCGCGGTGGTGATCCAGGTGGTCAGCGGGCGGCTGCACCTCGTCCTCGGTGACCAGGAGAGCGAGCTCACCGCAGGCGGCTGGGTGCACCTGCCGGCCCGCCTGACGCACACGGTCAGGGCGCTCGAGCCCACGGTGATGCTGCTCACCATGTTCCGCCGGTAGCCTCCGCGACGAGGGTCCGTGCCGCCCGGCGCGCCCCGTCGGCTGCGGCCGGGTCGGCGTCGAGCACCCCGGCGGTCAGCGCCCCGTCGAGCAGCAGCGTGAGCTGACGGGCCAGCAGCTGCGGGTCGGCGGCCCCTGCGCGCCGGGCGAGGTCGGCCACCCACGCGCGCACGACCGCCTTGTGCTCGACGGTGCGGGCGTGGACGTCGGTGGCGGTGTCGGTCTCGGCGGCAGCGTTGATGAACGCGCAGCCGTGGTAGCCCTCCCGGCGGCAGGCCCTCACCACCGCGTCGAACAGGCCCACCAGCTGGTCGCGGGGGTCCTCGCCGGCGGTCCGGGCCGCCGCCCGCAGCTGCCCGAACCAGACCTGGTCGACCCGGTCGAGGTAGGCGAGCACGAGGTCGTCCTTGCGGGGGAAGTGCTTGTACAGGGTCGCCTTGGCGACGCCGGACTCGGCCACGATCGTGTCGACGCCGACCCCGCGGGGGCCGTGGGCGTAGAACAGGCCGAACGCCGTGTCGAGGATTCGCTCGCGCGCCCCGGGTGCCATGGCCGGAGCATACCGAACCGTCTGGTCTCTCCTGCGCCCGCCCAGCAGAAATCTGTCTGGCAATGAAGTGTGGTGGTAGACAGAACTGTCTGCTAGCGTCGCCGGCGCAGGCACCCGACACTCGGAGGACGATGATGCGGATCGCGGTACTGGGGACGGGAGTGGTCGGCCAGGCGATCGCCGGCCGGCTGGACGAGCTCGGCCACGACGTGGTGGTCGGCACCCGCGACGTGGCGACGACCCTGGCGCGCACCGAGCCGGACGGCATGGGCAACCCGCCGTTCCCGGACTGGACCCGGGCCCACCCGAGGGTTCGGGTCGTATCGCTGGCCGACGCCGGCGCGCACGGGGAGGTCGTCGTGAACGCGACAGCCGGCGGCGGGGCCGTGGACGCGCTGCGCGGGGCGGGGGCGGAGAACCTCGCGGGCAAGGTGGTCGTCGACGTGTCCAACCCGCTGGACTTCTCCCGCGGGTTCCCGCCCACCCTGTTCGTCAAGGACGACGACAGCCTCGGCGAGCAGATCCAGCGGGCCCTCCCCGACGCGCGCGTGGTCAAGACGCTGAACACGATGACCGCGGGCCTCATGGTCCACCCCGAGCAGCTCGCCGACGGCGACCACAGCGTCTTCGTCAGCGGGGACGACGCCGCCGCCAAGGCGACGGTGGCCGAGCTGCTGCGCAGCATGGGCCACACCGACGTCATCGACCTCGGCGACCTCAGCTCCGCGCGGGGGACCGAGATGATGCTCCCGGTCTGGCTGCGGCTGTTCGGCGCGCTCGGCACCCCCATGTTCAACGTCAAGGTGGTGCGGTAGCGCGGTGGCAGAGGGCACGCGGTGCTGAGCGGGGCGGCCCGGCTGGCCACCGGGGTGACACTGCCCTTCGTGGCGCAGGGCGACCGCACCGGCCGGGCGGTGCTGCTGCTGCACCCCTGGGGGGAGTCGCTGCGCTGCTTCGACCGGCTGCGCCCCCTGCTCCCCGCCGACCTGCTCGTGCTGGCGATGGACCAGCGGGGGCACGGGGACGCCGACAAGCCATCGGTCGGGTACGACCTGTCGTCGTCGGCCCGCGACGTGGTGGCCTTCATGGACGCCACCGGCGTGCAGCGCGCCGTGCTGGTCGGGTCCTCCAGCGGGGGCTACGTCGCCCAGCAGGTGGCCGTCGACCACCCCGACCGGGTGGCCGCGCTGGTCCTGGTGGGCGCACCGCGCACCCTGCACGGCCGCCCGGCGTTCGCGGACGAGGTCGAGCGCCTCACCGACCCGGTCGACCCCGCCTGGGTACGCGGGTCGCTGGCCTGGTTCCCCCTCCACCACGAGGTCCCCGGCTGGTACGTCGAGGACCGGGTGCGCGACGGCGTCCGGCTGCCCGCCCGCGTCTGGCGGGACGCTCTCACCGGCCTGACCGCCGCGGATCCGCCCACCGAGACGGGGACCGTCACGGCCCCCACGCTGATCGTCGCGGGTGACCGCGACGAGGTGGTACCGCCGCCGGAGCAGCGGGCGCTGGCGGCCGCGATCCCCGGCGCGCAGCTGCGCTGCTACGAGGACACCGGCCACCTCGTCCTCTGGGAGCAGCCCGAGCGGGTGGCCGCGGACCTCGTGCGGTTCGTGAGGGGCCTGCCGCCCCCGCTTCCGCCACACCGGGTCACCTGACCCGCGGGGTGCGTGCCAGGCTGGTGCAGGAGTGATCCTGCGTCGGCCCGAGGAGGCTGCGATGAGCGCGGACGTGACCGCCGAGGTGCTCGACTTCATGAGCCGCTACCGGGAGGCGTGGGACCGGCTGGACCTCGACGCCGTCACCGCCTGCTACACGACTCCGACCTGCGTCGCGCACCTCAGCGGGGTCTCGCGGCTGGCCGACGAGGAGGCCAAGCGCGACTACTTCGGTCAGCGCCTGGACGCGCTGCGGTCGCAGGGTCCGCACCGCTGGGACGCCCTGGACGTCGACGTGCAGCCCGCGGGCCGCACCGGCGCGGTCTACGCGGTGCGGTGGGTGTGCCGCCGGGCGGACGGCTCCCTCATCGAGGAGTTCGGGGACACCTACCTGCTGGCCCGCGAGCACGGCCGCTGGCTGGTCCTCGCCGACGTCGTCCACCCGGCCTGAGGGCCGGCCGGGGAGGAGTGGTCGCGGTGTCGACGCGGGGCAAGGTCGGGCTCGCCGCGCTGGCGGCGGTGGCGGCGGGTGGTGCCGCAGCGGTCGGCGGCTACCTCGGGCTGGTCAAGCGGCCCCTGCCGAAGGTCTCAGGTGAGCTGCGGCTGCCTGGGCTCACCGCACCGGCGGAGGTCGTCCGCGACCAGTGGGGCGTGGCGCACGTGTACGCCGAGGACCTGCACGACCTGGTGCTCGCCCAGGGCTACGTGCACGCCCAGGACCGGCTGTGGCAGCTGGACCTCAACCGCCGGCTGGTGGCCGGGCGGCTGGCCGAGGTGCTCGGCCCGGTGGCCGTGCCGGTGGACCGTTGGATGCGGACGCTGTCGCTGCGGCACACCGCCGAGCAGGAGCCGGGGCTGGTGACGGGGGAGGAGCTGGCGCTGCTGGAGGCCTACGCCGCGGGGGTGAACGCCCGCATCGCCGAGGGCCGGCTGCCCGTCGAGTTCGCGCTGCTGCGCTACCGCCCCGAGCCGTGGACGCCGGTGGACTCGTTCAGCTGGGTGAAGATGATGGCCTGGACGCTGTCGGTGAACTGGGAGACCGAGATCCTCCGTGCCCAGCTCGTCGCCCGGCTCGGGCCGGAGCTGGCGGCCCAGCTGGAGCCCCCGTACGGGCCCGGGCTGCCCTACATCGTCCCGGACGACGTGGACTACTCCTGCATCGGCGGCGCCGCCGTGCGGCGCAGCGAGGCCGCCGCGCGGCTCGCCGGGCCGGGGGCGGTCGGCGGCCTGGGCAGCAACAGCTGGGTCGTCGCGGGCAGCCGCACCCGCACCGGCAAGCCGCTGCTGGCCAACGACATGCACCTGGCCCTGACCATCCCCGCGATCTGGTACGAGAACCATCTCTCCGCCCCCGGGTTCGAGGTGACCGGGGTGAGCTTCCCGGGGCTGCCCGGGGTCGTCGCCGGCCACAACGGCGCGGTGGCGTGGGGCTTCACCAACGGCTTCGCCGACGTGCAGGACCTCTACCTCGAGCGGGTGCGCCGGACCGATGACGGCGGGCTCGAGTACGAGGTCGAGGACGGGTGGGCGGCCGCCGAGGTCCGCCGGGAGACCATCGCGGTCAAGGGCCAGGACGCGGTCGTCGAGGAGGTGGTCGTCACCCGGCACGGACCGGTCATCAACGGCCTGGCCGCCGAGCACGCCGGCGAGCAGCCGCTGGCCCTGCGCTGGACGGCGCACGAGCCGAACGCGATGCTCGGCGTGCTGTTCCGGATGAACCGAGTGCGCAGCTGCGCCGAGCTGCGGGAGGTGCTGCGCGACTGGCACGGCCCGGTGCAGAACGTCGTGTACGCCGACGTCGACGGCGCCATCGGCTACACCCACGCCGGCCGGGTCCCCGTTCGGGCAAAGGGCGACGGCCGGCTGCCGGTGCCGGGGTGGACCGGGGAGTACGAGTGGGCCGGCCACATCCCCTACGAGGACCTGCCGCACCTGGCCGACCCGCCCTCCGGCGTCATCGTCACCGCCAACAACCGCGTCGCCGACGCGGGGTACCCGTACTGGCTGGGCAACGACTTCGTGTCCGGCAACCGGGCCCAGCGCATCGGTGAGCTGCTCGCGGCGGCGGGCGTCGTCGACGCCGACACCGTCCGCGCCATGCACCAGGACCAGGTGTCGGTGGCCGCCCGCACCGTCGTCGCCGTCCTGGCCGGGCTGCCGGCCGACGACGCGCAGCTGCAGGCGGTGCTGCGCCGGATGCGGGCGTGGGACGCCACGCTGGGGGCGGACTCGCCGGAGGCAGCCGTCTACGAGGTGCTGGTCCACACGCTGTCCCGCCGGCTCCTGGAGCCCCGGCTGGGCCCGCTGACTGAGCACTACCTGGGCAAGGGCATCACCCCGGTGCTCGCCGAGACGAGCTTGCTGGGGGAGCGCTGCCGCGAGTGGCTGCTGACGATCCTGGCCGAGCCGGACTCGCCCTGGTTCGACCTGGGCGGCGGCGAGCGGCGCGACGACCAGCTGCTGGCCGCGCTGCGCGAGACGGTGGAGCGGCTCACCGCGGAGCTCGGCGAGGGCATGGACTCCTGGGCCTGGGGCCGGCTGCACACCCTGACGCTGCGGCACACGCTGGGGGCCCGGGCCCCGCTCGACCGGCTGTTCAACCGTGGGCCGGTCCCGATGGGGGGTGACGCGGACACGGTGTGGAACAGCATGGTGGCGCCGTTCGACCCCGCGGACAGCCGGCTGCCGATGATCGGTCCGCCGTTCCGCTTCATCGCCGACCTCGGTGACCTCGACCGCAGCCTCGGCCAGCTGCTGCCGGGGCAGTCCGGCCAGCCCTCGAGCCGGCACTACGCGGACAACGTCGACGCCTGGCTGGCCGGGGAGTACCACCCGATGCTCGTCGACCGGCGGTCGGTTCTCGCCCAGGCGACCAAGACTCTGCGTCTGCTGCCCTGAGGGGGTGCCCGTCTCGTACCCTGGCGCCGTGGACGCCCCGAGCTCGGCGGACGAGCGGCACGCTGTCCGCGCCATCATGGCCTCGGCCGAGTTCGAACGGGTGGTCGCCGACCTCGCCGCCCGGACCGGCCGGTCCGGCACCGACGTCCGGTCGGACGCGCAGACCTGCCTGGAGGAGATGGCCGCGCAGGTCGGCACCCAGGCCACCCAGGTGTGGGACCGCTTCGGCCGTTGGCTGACCCGCTCGTACACCATCGATGCGGACGCGTCCGGGCTGCCGGCGCTGCGCGACCTGGGCCGGCGGCACTCCCTGGTCTTCCTGCCCAACCACCGCTCGTACCTCGACCCGCTCGTGCTGCGCAGCGCGCTGGCCCAGCACGGGTTCCCGCCCAACCACATCCTCGGCGGGATCAACCTGGCGCTGTGGCCGATGTCGGAGATCGCCAAGCGCAGCGGCCTGGTCTTCATCCGGCGGCAGAGCCGCGACGACCCGGTCTACCCGGCGATGATGCGGATGTACCTGGGGTACCTGCTGCGCATCCACGGCAACCTCGAGTGGTACTTCGAGGGCGGCCGCACCCGCACCGGCAAGCTGCGTCCGCCGCGGATGGGCGTGCTGCGCTACCTCGTCGACGCTTTCCTGGCGAACGGCTCGGACGCCGACGACGTGCTGCTCGTGCCGGTGGCGATCGTCTATGACCAGCAGCACGAGGTCGAGGCGATCTCGTTCGAGGAGTCCGGCGGCACCAAGACACCGGAGAGCATCGGCTGGCTGGTCGGCTTCGCCCGGGCGCAGTCACGCCGCCGCGGCCGGGCGCACATCCGCTTCGGCCCACCGGTGTCGCTCCGCGAGGCGCTCGGCGAGGCGGCCAGCCGGGCCGGCTCGGCCGACCCCACCGAGGTCGTGCCCCGCGTGGCATTCGAGGTGGCGCACCGGATCAACGCGGCGACGCCGATCACGCCTGCCGCGCTGGTGACCTTCGCCCTGCTCGACAACGACGACCGGGCGATGACCCTCGCCGAGACCCTCGACGTGCTCGAGCCGCTGCTCGACTACGTGCGCCGCCGCCGACTGCCGCTCACCTCCGACGTCGACCTCGGCCGGCCGGAGGGCCTGCGCCGTGCGCTGCGCACGCTGGTGACCGAGGGCGTCGTGGACGAGTTCGACGGCGGGCTGGAGCCGGTGTACTCGATCGCCCGGACCCGTCAGCACGAGGCGGCCTTCTACCGCAACACGGTCACCCACTACTTCATCAACCGGGCGATCACGGAGGTCGCCGCCGTGCAGGCCGCCCGGGACCCGGACGCGGACGTGACGAGCGCGACCTGGACCCACGCGCTGGCGCTACGCGACCTGCTGAAGTACGAGTTCTTCTTCCCGACCAAGCGCGAGTTCGACGCCCAGGTGCGCGCGGAGGCGGCGCTGGCCGGCTGGGAGGACGGTGCGTTCACGGCCACTGAGCTGTCCAAGGCGATTGCCGCGTCGCACCTGCTGCTCGCCCACCGCGTCGTCGGGCCGTTCCTCGAGTCCTACCAGGTGGTCGCCGACCGGCTCGCCACCCGGGAGCCGGCCGCCCCGGTCGACCAGGCGGCGCTGGTGTCGGAGAGCCTGGGGGTGGCCCGGCAGCGCTGGCTCCAGCAGGAGCTGCACAGCCCGGAGTCCATCTCCAAGGACCTCATGACCGGAGCGGTCAAGCTGGCCGGCAACCGCGGCCTGCTCGGCCCGGGCGGGGACGACCTGCGGGCCGCTCGGCTGGCGTTCGCCGCCGAGCTGGCCGAGGCCGTGCGCGCCGTCGGGACGATCCGGGACATCGCGCTGCACGACCTGGGCGCCGAGCGGAGGGGGTGAGCCGTGCCGGACGTCGACGGCCTGGTCGCCGAGGTGGAGCGGGGCCCCCAGGGCCCGCAGGTGGGAGCGTTCTTCGACTTCGACGGCACGCTCATCGACGGCTACTCGGCGGCCGTGTACTTCCGCGAGCGGCTGACCAGCGGCGACGTCGGCGCGCGGGAGCTGCTGCGCACGCTCGTCGAGACGTTCAACGTCTCCCAGCGGGGCAAGGAC